>JAEYWB010000371.1 GCA_023429275.1 Planctomycetota bacterium | reverse complement strand
GATTCTCGATGGACGGGCGCTCGGGGCCGGGAGCCGCGACTCCGTCGGCCGCCAGAAGCGACTGCGCGGCGATGGCACCGAGCCCGACTCCGCATTGCTGCAGGAACCACCTTCGGGCGGATGGATTCAGCGTGGCGGGCTGTGGTGGACGGCTTCGCATAACTCGCTCCCCAACGCGTTCTCTGGCTGACAACTGACAACTGACAACTGATGACTGATGACTGATGACTTCCACTAATTCTTCGTAATCGTCTCATCCAGGTTCAGCAGCACGCGGGCGGCGAGCGTCCAGGCGGCGGCGTCCTGCGGGGTCGCTCCCGCCGGGAGGGTCGGGAGCATCCCGGGGTTTCCGGTCGAAATGGCGCGGGGGTCAAGCCATCCTTCGGACAGTCGGGTCCGGTTCTCACGCACAACCTTGAGGACCTCGTCCCGTTCGGCTTGTGTCGGCTGGCGGGAGGTACAGAGGAGGAAGGCATAGTCCGCCCGATGCGCGTCGTCCGGGCCCCCCTCTTTCAGCACCCGCAGCGCCAGCGCCCGGGCCGCTTCGACAAAGACCGGCTCGTTCCATCCGGTCAGCGCCGCGAGAGGCGTGTTCGACCGGACCCGGCGGGCGCAGGAGGCATCGCCGTTGGGGCCGTCGAAGCTCGACAGCGAGGGGTCGGGCATCGACCGCTTCCGGAAGAGATACAGCGAGCGGCGGTAGCGCTCCGGACCAGTTGCGGGAACCCAGTAGCCCGGAACGACATAGTTGTACTTAAGGACGTTTTCCGGGACCGGTGGGTAGATGGCCGGTCCGCCGAGTCTGTTCGTCAGCAGGCCTGATGTCGCCAGCGCGATGTCACGGACGACCTCGGCGTCGGCGCGAAACCGCGGTCCCCGGGCCAGGAGGCGATTTCGAGGATCCCGGTCAAGCAGCTCGGGCGTCACCGATGACGACTGCTGGTAGGTCGCGCTCGAGAGGATCGTGCGGATCAGCCGCTTGCGGCTCCATCCATGCTCCATGAGATCGACCGCCAGCCAGTCGAGCAGTTCGAGTTGCTCTGGGACCGGCGCGCGGGTGCCGAAGTCGTCGGCGGTCTCGACGAGGCCGGCGCCGAAGATCGCCTGCCAGGTCTGGTTCACGGCGACTCGGGCGGCGAGGGGAGACTCGGGAGAGACCAGCCACCGGGCGAGTCCGAGGCGGTCGCGAGGCTGATCCATGGGAAAGGGATGAAGCGCGGCGGGGGTTCCGGGCGACACGACGTCGACCGGCTGATCCCACTCCCCGCGTTTCAGGAGGTGCGTCGCCCGGACGTTCGCGGGCTCGCGCTCCGCGAGGTGGAGCACCGTCGTTCCGGCGGCAGGCCATGTCCCGTACAGCGACTCGATTTCATCGTTGAGAGGCTTGAGCTCCGGGACGCTCCGCCGCCATGCGGTGAAGATGGCGTCCCGCTGCGCGTCGGTCCGATCGGCTTCGGGAACCGCCAGCGCGAGGATTGCCGCATGATCCACCGGCGCGGCCTTGGGATCGGGCGATGTCGTGAGGCTGATCCGCCCGCAGCCGAGCATGTCTCCCATCCGGAGCGAGACCTTGATCTGCGTCCCTTCCGGGTAGGTCAGGGGCTGTTCGAACCGGACGACAGCAACGCCCGCCTGGTTCCGCCGGCCGGGACCGCGGTCGGCGACCCAGAGGGTGTCGTCCTTGCCGTCGATCAGGTTCGCAACCCCCTGCTTCGGGTCGAGGCTGGAGAAATCGCAGGTCGCGTCGGGGTGGGTCCGCTTTTCCCAGTCTTTGGCATCGGGCGGGCGGATGAAGACATCGATCCCCTTCATCCCCCAAACACCATTCCGGTTTCGCCCGGGACCGCCGTGCGGCAGGTCGCGATGGGGGAGGGTTTCCAGCCGCAGTCCCGTGACTCCAGCGAGTGGGGGGACGGCGACGAAGAAGACCTCATCGCTCGTGTGCCCCTTCATAAGGAGCGACTTGTCGGTCTCCTGCGTCGGATGGTTGAGCCCGCTGACGCTTCCGAGCTCGATCGGCTCGATCGGCGTCCAGATGGGGGCTCCCATTGTGAGGCTGTTTCCCCACGCCGCGATCTCTTCCGACCACTTCGGCCGCTCGGCGCGAATGCGGTCCTCCCGCTCGCGGATCTGCCGCCGGATGCCATCGATTTTCGCGAGCTGCTCCGGCGTGTAGACCCACGACTGCGCTTCGTAGGAGTTGTTGAGAAAGGCGAAGAGACCGAAGTACTCGTGGTGTGTCAGCGGATCGAACTTGTGTGTGTGGCACTGGGCGCACTGGATCGTCACTCCCAGGATCCCTTTCCCGAGGCAGTCGAGGCGGTCGAACATCTCCACCATCCGGAACTGCTCCGGGACGATTGCCCCTTCCTCGTTGATCATGCTGTTCCGAAGGAAGCCGGTCGCGATCAGCTGGGACTGCGACGCATTCGGCAGGAGATCACCCGCGACCTGCTCGACGACAAAGCGGTCGTAGGGCATGTCCTCGTTGAGAGCCTTCACGACCCAGTCTCGCCAGATCCACATCTCGCGGGGCATGTCCTTCTCGTAGCCGTTCGAGTCGGAGTACCGGGCGAGGTCGAGCCAGTGCCGCGCCCACTTCTCGCCGAATCGCTCACTCGCGAGGAGCCGCTCGATCGTGGCATCGACTCCCTCCCGTTCGAAGGCGGCGATTTCGTCGGGGGAGGGGGGGAGTCCGATCAGGTCGAGGTAGAGGCGGCGGCAGAGCGTCCTCTTCGATGCCGGTGGCGACGGGCTGAGCCCCTCCTTCGCCAGCCTCGCCCGGACGAACGCATCGACTGGCGAAGCGGCTCCTTCGACGGCGGGAACAGTCCCCTTCTTCGGCGGAACGAATGCCCAGTGCCGCTCGTAGTTTGCCCCTTCCAGGATCCACCGCCGGAGGGTTTCCCGCTGCGCGTCGGTCAGCGGCTTCTTCTCCGAAGGGGGAGGCATGACGGCGTCGGGGTCATGGCTGGTGATCCGGCGGTACAACTCGCTCTTCCCGGGCTGTCCGGGAACGATCGCGGGCTCGCCGGAGGAGCCTCCCTTCAGGGCTCCCTCGCGGCTGTCGAGCCGCAGGTTCGCCTCGCGCGTCTTGTCGTCGACGGCGTGACAGCGTGCGCAGTGCTCGGAAAGAATCGGCTGTACCTCGCGGCGGTAATCAACAGGGGGTTCGGCCCCGGCGAAGGTGCCGAGGCACAGCCAGATCAGGAGCGGGCCGAACGAAGAAGAGATTCTCGACATGGATTCCGCGGAGGCGATGGATGGCGTCATGAGACGCCTGGCCGGCAAAGCATTTGTTTGATCGATGATCGTAGCCGCCGACCCGGCTGAAGGGCGAGAGCCCTGACCGGCGAGATAGTTCCCATGCTAACGACTTTTGAGGAGCGACTGCACTTCAAGATACCCCGGATCGCGCTCCTGCGGTCTCGTGAGCCGGGAGCAGCCTGGGAGGTTGGGGAAAGAGTGGCCGTCCCCCTCGGCGATTCCTGGGCTCACTCTTCTAGTGCTTTGTCACACGAAGGATTTTGGAGGCCGGCGGGCGCTAGCCCCCGGTTGCGTCGGAGGAGGAACTCGTCGAAGCCATGCGGCGGGTCAGTCCGAGCGTCGACGCGGTTCGCGGCGACTTTCGCCGGCAATATCAGAACCAGACCACCAGCGCCGTCGACGAGTCGGACGGACGCTGACTGATCCTTCCTGGCCGTGTGTCGCGATTGCGAACGGGCTCTACGCGGTGGGCTTCCCCTCACTCAGGTAGCCGGCGATGACCCGCAGCAGGAGATCGCCGTCGACCGGTTTCGAGACGTGCTGCTGGAACCCCGCGACGATCGCCTTGAGCGGATCGTCCTCACTGGCGAACGCCGTGAGGGCAATGGCGATCGTTGGGGGAAGCCCCCTTTCCTCCTCAGGCACGCGCAACCGCCGGAGCATGGAGAAACCGTCCTCTCCGGACAGCCCGATGTCGCTCACGACGATGTGCGGACGGACTCGATCGAACGCCGGCAGAACATCCGCTGCGCTCCTGATCGCTTCGACCCCGGCTCCCGCTCTCTGGAACAGGTTCGCAAGCCCCACTCGCGTCTGATCGTCGTCCTCGATCAGCAGGATCCGGGTTCCAGGCGGGATCGCCGGCGGCGGTCCGTCTGCCCGGCCGGGCCGGCTCGCCGCTGGCGTAGACCGCGTGTAGGGAAGCCGGATCGAGAATCGGCTTCCGCAGTTCTCGCCCGGGCTGCTCGCCTGAATCGTCCCGCCGTGCAGTTCGACGAGCTGATTCGAAATGGCCAGGCCCAGACGCCGTCCGCCGTGCGTCCGGGGTGACGCGGTGTCCTGCTGTGAGAACGGTTTGAAAACGTGAGGAAGAAACTCCGCCGGGATCCCGCGACCGCTGTCCTCGACGTCGATTTGAAGGTCGTGTGGAAACAGGCGCAGGGTCACACCAATCTTTCCCGGCCGCGAGTTGAACCTGATGGCGTTCGTCAGCAGGTTCATCAGGACCTGGCGGATGCGGCCTGCGTCGATGGAGGTGATGACTTCCTGATCAGGAAGGTTGACGTCGACAGCGATCTCCGCAGCCTGGGCATTCGGACGGATTGTCTCTAACGCGGAGCGGACCAGTTCCGAGACATCCGTCGGTTGCCACTGGAGCTGGATCTTCCCCGACGCGATCCGCGACGTGTCGAGAAGTTCATTCAACAGATCTTTCTGTGACTCGGCGCTTCGTTCGATCGCCTTCAGCCCCTGTTCCCGCTGCTCGTCTGTCATCCCTTTCGTCTGCAGAACCTGCGCCCAGATCAGGATGGCGGAGAGAGGGGTGCGCAGTTCATGGGAGAGGACCGCGACGAACCTGTCGCGAAGACTGATTGCCCATTCGGACTCCATCCGAGCCTGGTTCGCATGGTCGATCGAGGCATCCTTGAGATCACCGGACTTCTTTCGAATGCTGTCGTCCCGCACCAACTTGACAAACCCGGTCACCTGCCGATGTGAATCGTAGAGGGTGTGGAGGACGCCGTTTCCCCAGAATTTGCTCCCGTCTTTGCGAAGATGCAACGTGTCTTCACTGACCTTTCCCTGGCGGCGGGCGTTCGCGAGCTCCGAGGCCCACGCCGCCTCACGCTGCGGCCCGGCGAGCAGGATCGTGCCGCTCTGGCCGACCGCATCCCGCTCCGAATAGCCGAGGAGCCCCTCAGCGCCGACGTTCCAGGCGGCGATGTTCCCTTCAGCGTCGAACAGGATCATCGCGAAGTCGTGCGTCCCTTCGATGACGACCGGCAGCGGCTCTTCACTCATGCGGACAAACTCTTCGGACTGCTTGCGGGACGTGATGTCGATGAATGTCACCACAACGCCAGTGATCTGATCCTCGAGCGGCAGGCGTAGAAAGAGTGACCAACCAGTCGAGTTCGACACATTGCGCCGATCTCATGGCCGATGGATCGTGCGCCGTTTTACCAAGAGTTCCGACCAGCCTCCATCAGCTGGGCAGGCCAGAAGCCGCGCGATGTCAATCAGAGACCCCAGGAAATTCCCGGTAAGCGAAATAGAGCGACGCTTGCGGGGGGCGGGTTAAACTCTCTTCGGCGGTTTCCCCCAAGCGCCTATCGGCCAGCCGCCTGTTCCAGGAGGTGACACGGCCTGCAATCGGGAGTGTTCATGATGTTGAGGAATCGCTTGCCAGACGAAACGGACGAAGCCCAGATGGTCGCCAGCGGACGGCGGATCTTCATTGTTGACGACCACGAGCTGCTGCGGATGGGGCTCGCTCAGTTGATTTCGAGCCAGGGATGGAAAGTGTGCGGTCAGGCGGGGGAAGGGCCGGCCGCGCTGCAGCAGATCCGGGAGCTCCTCCCCGATCTGGCGATCGTCGATCTTCGCCTCCAGACCGGGGATGGCCTGGAGCTCATCAAGCAGATGCGGGCGTCCACCCCCGGCGTCCGGATCCTTGTCTTCTCGATGCACGACGAGGAGCTGTACGCCGAACGCTGTCTGAAGGCAGGGGCGCACGGGTATCTCAGCAAACAGGCCCCCATCCCGATGCTGCTTGACGCCATCCAGCGGGTGGCGGAAGGGAAGATTGCCCTGAGCCAGCGGATGACCGACCGCCTGCTGTCTCGCCAGAGTGGAACCGGGTTGCGAACCGACGGATCACCCCTGGAGCTTCTCTCCGATCGCGAACTGGAAGTGTTCGAGCGGCTCGGCCGCGGCCTCAGCGCCAAGGAGATCGCTCACGAGCTCCATCTCAGCGCCAAGACGGTGGAGTATCACCGGCAGCACATCAAGGAAAAGCTCGGGGTTCCGACGAGCACCGCCGTCGTCCGGCTGGCGACCGCTTATTGTCTCGGGACGTCCCCTCCGGTCGGCCCGTAACACCCTCGCACCGGTCCCGGGACCACGGTCTCGGCAGTGGCCCCGAGGCTCCCGGTGACTGGGCGGGTCGTCAGTGGACGCGCATTCCAGGCTTGGCCCCGCTGTCAGCCCGGAGCAGGAAGACGTCGCTCCCTCCCGGTCCGACCGCCAGGACCATTCCCTCGCTCAGGCCGAACTTCATCTGCCGCGGCTTGAGGTTCGAGCAGCAGATGACGAGCTGGCCGATCAGCTCATCGGGGTTATAGGCCTTCTTGATCCCCGCGAAGACGTTGCGGGTGACGTCGCCGCCGAGGCTCAGCGTGAGCTGCAGGAGCTTATCGGCCCCTTCGACCTGCTTCGCCGCGACGACCCGTGCGACCCGGAGGTCCGCCTTCATGAGGTCGTCGATCGTGCAGTGCTCGGCGACGAGCGGCTCCGCGGCGATCTGGTCGCCGCTGTCCTGCGCGATCGGCTCCCCTTCGCGGACCGCTTCCGCCGCCTGCTGCTCGGCGGATTCCACCGCCGTCTCGAGCTTCTGGGAATCAGCCGGCTTCGATTCTTCTACCATCGCTTGCACCTTCTTGGGATCAACCCGTTTCATCATATGCTGGAACTCGTTGACGTTTGTGCCAACGAGTGGTTTCTGAGCATCGCTCCACGCGGTGATCGGCACCCCGAGGAGATCGCCGGTCTGTTTCGCAAGATGCGGAAGGACCGGCGCGAGATACGTCACGATCTGGCGAAAGAGATTCAGCCCGATCGTGCAGATCGTCCGGACCTCTTCGGCCCGCGCGGGATCCTTGCGGACGATCCACGGCTGGGTCCGGTCGATGTACTCGTTCGCCCGGTTCGCCAGTTCGATGATCTCCCTCATCGCGGCGTTGTAGTCGCACGCCTCGTAGAGCTCGGCGATCCGCTCGCTCGCGGCGGCTCCCTGAGCGAACAGTCCACCATCGTCAGGGGACTTCTCCGCAAGGGACTGCCCGGCGATCAGCTTCGCACAGCGGCTGGCGATATTGACCACCTTGCCGACGAGGTCCGAGTCGATCTTCTTCTGGAAGTCGTCGAGGTTCAGGTCGAGGTCGTCGAGACGCGTCCCCTGCTTCGAAGCGTAGTAGTAGCGGAGATAGCTCGGATCGAGGTGCTTGAGGTACGTCGCCGCGCTGACGAACGTCCCCTTCGACTTCGACATCTTCTCGCCGTCCACGGTCAGAAAGCCGTGGATGTGGACCTTCTTCGGCAGATTGAATCCCGCCGTCTTCAGCATCGCCGGCCAGAAGAGCGTGTGGAAGTACGTGATGTCCTTGCCGATGAAGTGGTGGACCTCGGTCTGAGGATTCTTCCACCAGTCGTCGAGCTTCTCGCCGTTCTTCTTGCACCACTCCCAGGTCGAGGCGACGTAGCCGATCGGAGCGTCGAACCAGACGTACCAGTAGCTGTGTCTTATAAACATCTCCGAGCCCACG
>JAEYWB010000334.1 GCA_023429275.1 Planctomycetota bacterium | reverse complement strand
TGTCTACGGACAACGCCTAGAGCCTAGAGCCTAGAGCCTAGAGCCAGAACCGAGACCGAGCTCGATTCCTCCTCCAGCTTCTGGCCCTAGGCCCTAGGCCCTAGGCCCTGGGCCTCCCCCCAGGCCTCTTCCTCCGGAGCCCGTCATGCTCCTTCGAACACTTCTCCCCGGTCTGATGATCGCGATCCTCAACGGAACGCTCATGGCCCAGGGACCAATGGGCGTCCCGCTCTCCCCCACAGGACCGTCGGGACGCTACTACCCTCTCGATCACCGCCAGGCCCCCGGCGTTGCCGCTCAGTGGCAGATGACCGTCAAGCGCGGGCTCTACGGCTACATGCAGCCGGTTCGGGTGATCACGCCCGGAGCGGCCAGCGTCTCGTACTACAACGGGGCGCCGAAGGCCGAAGTCGTCACCGCAGCTCCCAGCCAGGCCCGGATGATGGTCGGGCATGTCTACCGTCTGAAACTCTCGGCGATCGAAGGTCACCCGGGTCTGGAACTCTACCCGACGATCGAGATTCTCGACCGGCTTCATCCCCCCGAAGGGAAGCTCGACCAGTTCCCGATTCCGGTCGAGCTGACCGAAGAGGAGATCGTCGCGGCCTCGGAGGAACGCCTGGTGACCAAGGTCATCTACCTCGAGCAGCCCGATGTTGCCCCTCCGGTGAGTGACGACGCCCGCGCCCGGGTCGAAGAACTCGACCAGCGCCTCAACCTGCTGGAAGCGGCGGATGTCCGCGGGCGTCCGATGGCGATCCTCCGCATTGGCGGACGGATTCCCGATCCCGACGCCCCGGTGGACGAGTTCTTCAGCAGCTCGCCGCTGATGCTGACCCCCGATGCAGTCAGCGACGGATCACTGAGAAAACAGACCGTCCGCTGACATATCCATCGCACCGAGCTCGAACGCCGTCTGCAGAGTGCAAGGACGCCCCGATGAACCGAACTCACGCGAACCGCCGACCCGCCCGCTCTCTTTCCCCTGCCCGGCAGGGGGCGTTCGTGCGCTGGCTCGCCGGAGGAATGGTCCTCGCCAGCGCTTCGTGTGCGAGCGGGCCGCGAATGGCGGCCGTCCCGCCTCAAGGCGATGCGGCCCCCCCGGCCAGTTTCGCCGCGTCAGCAGTTCCCGAGCAGGAAGGTGTGGTTCGCGCGGGGCGCCCGGCGGCCGGGCCGGTGCTCCGGGCTCAGTCGGCCAACACCATTCAGCAGGTCGGCTTCGAGTCGCAGCCCGGGACCGCCATAGAGCCAGCCGGTCTCCACCACCGCCACTTTGCCGCCGCGGCCGACTGCCCTCCAATCGAGTTCTCGCAGGAGTGCCGCGTACCGCTCATGCAGCAGGGAGTCGTCTGCCCGCCCGCCGTTCGGGGCGCGGCTTGTCCCCCTGGCGTTTCCTGCCCGGCTCCGGACTACATGCGGTCACCCGAAGAGCTGACCGACGAATACATCTGCGACGGGGGAGACCGGGGGAACCCGCTCTTCTACAGCTCCAAGGTCCGCGACGGGATCGACGCCGAAGACACCTTCGCGACGTACGTCTCCGGTAACGGCGAATCTAAGCTCGAGATCTCGAACCGGGTCTGTCTCTATGCTCCGCGGTTTGCGGCGGTCCGTTCGATCGCCAATGCTTCGGGACGGGACCAGTACGACCGGCTCGGCGGCGTGACCGAAGACATGCGGGTCGCCGGATACGACGCCCGGATGCGGCTCGACGAGCGGACTCAGCGCGATATGCCGCTCGGCATTCGCGTCCGTGACCGGGCGAGCGCGGTCAACCTGTGGGTGGCCGAAGGGATTTACGTCAAGGACATCTCGGCCGAGAACCACATCAAGCTGATCGGTGCGTTCGAAGACCTGGCGTTCCTTCAGGAAGGCCTGATCCGCCGCGCCGAAGCCGCGACGATTGCCCGCCTTGCTCTCGCGGCCGGCGAATGGTCGATCGACCAGACTCCGGTCATCGTCGCCGAAGACATCGCCGGCCAGCAGGTCAAGGCGCTCTTCAAGGTCGAGGAATACATCGGCATCGATACGAAGTACGAGGACGTGCTTCGGATCTGCAAGCTCGCCGACAAGCGGGAAGCGCAGCCCGGAGACGTGGTGACCTTCACGCTTCGCATCGACAACCTCGGCAAGGACCCGCTCCGCGACGTCGTCGTGACCGACAGCCTCACTCCGCGGCTTGAACTGCTCCCTGACTCCCTGCAGAGCGATCTGCCGGGCGAGTTCTCGGTTCAGCCGAACAAGGAGGGGAGCAGCATGATCCACTTCAAGCTCAAGGAGGACTTCAAGCCGAAGTCCGGTGGCGTGATCACCTTCCAGTGCAAGGTTCGATAGGGAAGGGGCGTGACGGAATGAACGGCCTTGCCCTTGGTGGCTACACGCCGAACAGGTCGAGGTACCACCCGTAGAACGCCCGGACGGGGGCCAGCCTCTCGTAGAGGAACCTGATCGGAAGGTAGGCCACCTGGACGTAGCCGGTGTGCTGTCCCGTGGGATCGAGCCACTGGCAGATCCAGGCCACCGGGCCGACGCTGAGCGGGTAGCCGACGAGAATTCCGACCACGGCCAGTTGCCAGGGCCGTATCCACCTGCGCTCTTCCGGTTCGGAATCGAGCGGCGGCTGTTCGGGAATGGGTGGGCCGCCTGTCATTTCACGCCGAAGAACGGAAGATACCAGTCGTAGAAGCTGTGGACCGGGGGAACGTTCCGGTGCAGGTACTCCAGCGGTGCATAGATCCGCATCAGGACAAGTGTGATCTCCTGACCGGAACCGAGTGTCTTCGAAAGCCAGACCGCAGGCCCGACGCTGAGCGGATACCCGACGAGAAGACCGGTCAGAGCCAGGGGCCATGGCCGGAGGTACCGTCGCTCTTCCGGCTCGCTCTCGGGCCGTGACGGCTTCCGAACGGGATCGCTCGACGGTGAAGCAGGGGAGGGGAGGTCGGACATCGCGGCACGCTCCAATCGCTTCCGTCATGATCCTCCCGGTCCCGCTCCAAGGCAACGGGGGGAGCCGCTCCTCTGAGCGAAGTGCCTCTGTCTCTTACCGGCGACAGCGTGCCGGCGCGATCGCCAGCACGAGAGTTACCTGGCTTTGTCCTCTGAAGGATTCGCGGCCAGAAGGAACTTCCCCCTGGGCGGGTTCGACGCCTTCTTTCCGAGATAGACCTTCTCCGGGGCCGGCTGGTCATCGATCTTCAGGTCGAACTCCAGCGCGGTGGCCCCGGGACCGGGAGTGAAGTCGAAGCCGTCCTCCGCCGTACTGGTCCGGAATTCGAAGGCGATCCGGTCACGGGCGGCGTTGAGCTTCCCGACGTCCTGTGGCTTCTTCCTCCGCCGCTTGTTTTCGAGATCGTCGTAGTTCTCGATCTTCGCGAACTTTCCTTCCTGGACGGTGATCGTCCCCCGAAATGTGAAGATCTCGGTCGAGGCCCTCGTTCGCAGATGCCACTGGCCATCCGCATGCCAGATCAGATACCGGGGCCCCTGAGCCTTCTTCGGACCGAGGACTGGTCGCCCCGATGTATTGATCGGGAGGACATCCCCGTTGCCACGACCCGCCTTCTCTTCGGACCAGGCAGCCGCGCCAACAACCGCGCATGCCAGAAAAAGAAGCAAACAGAAGCGGTAGCGAGACATCGGGCTTCTCCCGATCGGAAAGTCCTCCTGTTGAATTATGCGTGTGGGAACAGTGGCCCGGCAAGCCGGATCTGTGTCACCCGCAGCGGGCGATCACCAGCGGCGGATCAGAAGACTGACGTTGTGCCCGCCGAAGCCGAAGCAATTGTTGAGTGCGTATTCCACCGGGCTGCGGCGTGCGGCCCCGGGGATGTAGTCCAGGTCGCACTCGGGATCGGGTTGTTCCAGGTTGATCGTCGGGGGCAGCAGACCCTCCCGCAGCGCCAGGCAGCAGGCAATCATCTCGAGCCCGCACGACGCGCCGATAAGGTGGCCGGTCATGCTCTTTGACGAGCTCACCTGCAGGCGGCCGGCGCTCTTGCCGAAGGCCCCGTGGAGAGCCCGGGTCTCCATTACGTCGTTGAGCTTCGTCCCGGTCCCGTGGGCGTTGACGTAGAGCGACGAGGCGACGTCTCCCGGCTGCAGTTCCGCTCGACTGACAGCCAGCTCGATGGCCCGCGTCGCCATCCGGGCTTCCGGCTCGGGATGTGTCAGATGGTGAGCGTCGGATGTCATCCCGTAGCCAATGAGCTCGGCGTACGGCGTTCGTCCGCGGCGGCGGGCATGCTCCTCCGACTCGACGACCAGGACACCCGCCCCTTCCGACATGATCAGGCCGTCCCGCCGGGCGTCGAACGGCCGGACCGCACCGCTGGGAGATTCCTCGCAATCCCGCGCCATCGCCCGCATGTTGATGAAGGACGCAAACCCGAGCCGCGTCATGGAGGCTTCCGTCCCCCCGGTCACGACAACATCCGCTTCGCCGGCGCGAATCAGGCGGATCGCGTCGACAATCGCATGTCCCGACGAGGCGCACGCGCTGCTGACGGCGTAACTCGTCCCGCGGAGGTCGAACGCGAGGCTGATGTTCGCCGCTGCGGCGTTGGGCATCAGGAGAGGAATCGTGAGCGGGCTGACCCGCCGCGGTCCGTCGTTCAGGAGCTTCTCGGTCTGCTGCTGAAGGGTCATCAGCCCGGCCAGGCCGGCCCCCAGCACGACGGCTCCGCGTTCGCCGAGGTCCGTTCCGAACAGGCCGGCATCTTCGAGAGCCTCGCGCGCGGCGAGCACGGCGAACAGGGAGGCGTTGTCCATCCGCCGCGTGCAGACGCGGTCATTGAGCTCGGCCCGTTCGACAGGAGCGTTCTGGACCTCGCCGCCGATCCGGACCGCCAGGTCGTCGGTCGCGATCTGGTCCACGCGACGGATACCGGAGCGCCCAGCGACGAGTCCCTCCCAGAACTGGGGGACGGTGTTTGCGATCGGATTGACGGTTCCCAATCCGGTAATGACAACGCGGTTCATCAATGTTGGGTCGGCCATCGCCTGGTGGCGTGCGGCGCCTCTTCCTGGGATACTTGTCTCGCCGGAACCCGGTGGCTGGTCGATCCGGGGGTACTGTTCCGGGGTTTTTCCTGGTCTGACGATGGAATCGTTTCCGTCCGGACCCGTCACTCCTATCGCCTGATTCCCTCTGGCGTTACGGCGTCCTCACCTGAAACGAGGCAGATGGTGGCGGTTTTGGCGACCTTGTCCAGACCGGTTTTTGAGTGGAATCCGACAGAGTTTAATGCCAGGACATTCCGAATTCCGAGGCGACGTCGAATTTGAGCTGGGAATTCCCATCCCGGGACGGATTCTGCCCCCTGAGAACTGGACCCGCACGGCCCTGAAGAAGGTTCCGGAGGGGCCTATCGACTGGATCAGCCTTTTCGGCCGGTCGGCACCCGTTGTGATCGACATCGGGTGCGGCAACGGCCGATTCCTGCTCCACAGTGCGGTTGCCCGGCCGGAGTATGACCACCTTGGCGTTGATGCTCTTCCTGTGGTCATTCGCTACGCCACCCGCCGTGCGAACCAGCGCGGCCTGTCGAATGCCCGCCTTGCCGTCATCGGGGGGCGGGAGCTCCTCCGGGACCACGTGACGCCCGGTTCCGTGACCGAAATCCATTGCTACCACCCCCAGCCCTACTACCGGAAGGAAGAGATCCCCCGGCGACTCATCACCCCGGAGTTTGTCCGGCTTCTTCACACGGCTCTCGTCCCGGGGGGGAAGGTGTTTCTCCAGACCGATCACCCGGCCTACTGGGATTACATCGGCACTCTCCTCCCGGTCTTTTTCGAGTGGACAGAGCGGACCGATCCCTGGCCGGACACCCTGCAGGGGAGGACCCGACGCGAAATCCAGGCCCGGCGACAGAAACTGAAGATCTTTCGAGGGGAGGGAGTCGCCCGCGTCGACCTCGATCCGTCTGACGCGGAACGGCTGGCGAATGAGCTGCCGCTTCCGAAATTCAATGCGGATCGGAAGCTGAAGGGGAAGGGGAGGAAGAGGCTGTAGTGCTTTGTCACACGAAGGATTTTGGGTTGCGTCCATTAGCCGGCGGGCGCTAGCCCCCGGTTCGAACCGGACGCTTGCGCGTGCCGGCTAATCGCAATACCGTTCAATTAGTCATAACCACTGTCTCGACGAAGGTTTTCGAGAGGGGTGGTGGGCGGCGGTGTTTGGGTTGCTTCTTGTTCCACTTCGACATCTTCCGCTTGATCACCCGGGGATTGA
>JAEYWB010000319.1 GCA_023429275.1 Planctomycetota bacterium | reverse complement strand
GCGATAGCGATGAGCATGCGGATGTGCTCAGGAGGGGGCGTTCCTTTCCAGCTCTCTTCCAGCTGAGCGGCGACGGCCTTGAGTTCTTCCGGTGAGCGTTCCTTGCCGTGAAACAGCTTCTGAAGATCCGCGACTGTCTGCCGAGTCCCGTCCGGTGTCACGGCGACCGGTCCGGCGGGAGTGGCGGCAGCAGGAGAAGCCCCCGCAGCCTGGGGAGGAGTCGACATGGGAGAGTCCTCGGCGAAGAGGGGAGTAAGGCAGCAGGCCACCGCGGAGACCAGGAGGTCCGGAAAGATCGACCACCGAAAGCACCGATGCATTGCCATCGAACGGCCTGTCAGTCGAAGAATCGGAGGGATTCAGGGAGTATTCCGCGGTCGGACGTCGTCTTCAATGAACACCGGGAGCGAGAGTCCGCAGGTGCGCACCGAACGGTCCCTCCCTCCTGCAATGGCCTGGGAATTCGCGCCCCGCTTTCTCCAGGCGCCCACCGTTCAAGCACTTCGGCTAGTCCGGCCTGCCCGGATGGCATAGGATATGCCTCTTGCGAACTGTTCCGGGTTTCCCGGATCGGCGTGAACCTGGTCGAGCAGTTCCTATTGGGAACGCGGCAATGCGTCGACGCTGGTTTTGTTGCTTGTGGCTCCTCCTCGGGCTGGCGGTCTCGCCGGCCCTCGCCCAGGAGACTCCGTCGGGGAAGCCGGCTTCCTCTCCAGCCGCTGCGGCCCCGTCAAATCCGACAGCCCCACCGGCCGGGACCGCTCCCGCCGAGGCTTCCCCGAGCCTCGACCAGCTCGAGCTCCAGGTCAAGAAGGACTTCGACCGCTTTGAGAAGGCCCTGTTCAACGTCGCCGAGGGGCTGCGGAAGAACGAGCCGGACCGGGCGGAACTTCTCTACCGGGCTCGCAGCCAGAGCGAGACGCAACGGCTCGCGGATGAAATGGCGGCCATTGCCGATCTGCTGGAGAAGAAGGCACGCAAGCCCGGCGACGAGGCAACGGCGCTCTACGGCCGGGCCAGTGAACGCCAGGAGGAGCTGATCGCCCGTCTCGAAGACCTTCTCAAGGTCCTCCAGAGCGAGAACGAGCGGGAGCGGATCGCGAAGGAGATCGCGCGAGTCCAGGACCTCCTGAAGGACACCTCGAAGATCATCGGCAAGCAGAAGGATGTCCGGGCCGACACCGAGCGGGCCAGCCGGCCTGGCGAGCGGCTGCAGGGAGACCAGGAGGGTGTCGAGAAGGACGCCCGCAAGCTGGCGGAGAAGATCGACCGCCAGGATGCCGAGCGGAAGGGCGAGCAGGGGAAGTCGGGTTCTCCCAAGGAGAGTGGAAAGCCGCAGTCGGGCAAGCCGTCTGACCAGAAACCTGGGGATTCCAAGCCGGAAGACCCGTCAAAGCCGAAGGACAAGCCGGGCGACAAGGGGACGGACCCGATGAAGGGGGCCGATCCGATGAAGCCCGAAGAGAGCGGCAAGCCCTCCGGCGACATGCCTCCGGGCGATCCGTCGCAGGGAAAGCCTTCGTCCGGCAAGCCATCGGACCAGAAACCACAGCCGGGCAAGCCCTCCCAAGGGCCTCAGTCTCAGCCCCCGATGGGCGAACCGCAAGGGGAACCGAAGGCCTCTCCGCAGGAACAGCAGCCTGAAGCCGAAACCCCCGGGCGCAAGGAGCTGGAGGAAGCGCGGCGCGAGATGGAGCAGGCGATCCAGGAGTTGAAGAAGAAGAGCCTCGACAATGCCTCGAAGGAGCAGGACGAGGCGATCGCGCAGCTTGAGAAGATGAAGGCGAAGCTGGAGGAGATCCTCCGTCAGCTCCGCCAGGAGGAGAAGGACCTCTACCTGACGATGCTGGAGGCCCGGCTGCAGAAGATGCTTCGCGCCCAGCTGAAGATCAACACCGAGACGACCCGGCTCGACATGGTCGACAAGGCCTCCCGCGCGTCGCAGACGACCGCCCTTTCGAAGGACGAGGGGGCCAACGCTCTCGATGCCGACAAGACGCTGAACCTCCTCAAGGAGGAGGGATCATCGGTCGCCTTCCCCGAAGCGGTCGAGCAGATGCGCGACAACATGCGGCTCGTCACCGGACGTCTGGAGCGATCCGACACCGGGGAGACGACGCAGCTCATCGAGCTGATGATCGTCGAGGGGCTTGAAGAGATGCTTCTGGCTGTGCAGAAGGAGATGGAGAAGTCCCGGCAGCAGAAGAATCAGAAGCAGAACAACCAGCAGGGACAGCAGCAGGATCCGGAGCTGGTCGCCAAGCTGCAGGAACTCAAGATGATCCGGTCGCTGCAGAACCAGGTGAACCGCCTGACCCGCCAGATCGGGATCCAGGTCGATGGCGAGCAGGCAACCGACCCGGAAACGATCAAACTGACGGAAGACCTCGCCCGCCGCCAGCGACGGATTCAGGAAGCGACGTATGATTTGTCGACGGGGAAGAACAAGTAGTTATCAGTTGTCAGTTGTCAGTCAGAGGCACCGAGCGGACCCGGGTTTGCTGGGATTTGACTGAAAACTGGTGACTGATTGCGGAAACTCAACAACTTTCGCTGTCGTAACGCCGAAGAGACCACTAGGAGCGTTTATGCGATTCCTGCTGCCTTGCATCGCCTGCCTTGCGATGTCGGCGAGCCTCCCGGCCGCCGAGGTGTACGCTCCCCAGACTGTCGAACAGGCCCACGACTCCACCCGGCAGTGGCTCGCCCGGCGGCAGGTCAGCGATCCGCAGATCCAGGCACAGCTCGACCGCTTCTGGCAGTTCCCCAGCGCCGAACCAACCCCGGCGGACCGCTTCGACGCCGTGATGCAGACCTTTTACGTCGTCGACCCGGATGTCCGGCAGCTCGTCGACGCCTGCCGCGGACTCTCACCGCGGTTCTGGATGACCGACTTTGCGGCGATCGCTTCCCACCGGGACGATCCGTTCTACGCCAACAACGTCCGTTACTTCTACGGCCGCTACCTGACGGTGCTGACTCTCCACGAAGAGGCCCTCGAACTGTTCAACGAAGTCGATCCGGCCCAGGTGGTCGACCCGGCGGGGCTGCTCTTCTACAAGGCGGTCTGTGAGCACGGCCTCCTGCAGAAGGAGGCTGGGCTCAAGACGATTGGCCAGCTCACCGGAAGCACGCAGGAAGTCCCGATCCGCTATTCGCAGGTCGCGGAGCTGATGAAGCTCGACCTGGAAGCTCTCAAGGACAAGTCTCTCGGCGAAGTCGCCAGGCAGATGACCGATGTCGAACGCCGCCTGGCCCTCGGCCGGGCCGGAGAAAAGGTCCAGCGCGTCGAAGAGAAGATCATCACGACGCTGGATGAGATCATCAAGAAGATGGAAGAGCAGCAGGGAGGCGGCGGAGGAGGAGGGAACAGCGGGAATGCCGCTCCCGAGAAGGCGGCCGAAGAGTCGTACATCGGCGGCGTCAAAGGGGCCGGGGAAGTCGACCCGAAGAAGATGGGTCACAAGGACAACTGGGGGAACCTCCCTCCGAAGGCCCAGGCGGCCGCCAAGAACATGCTCGACCGCCAGTTCCCGCCTCACTACCGGCAGGCAGTCGAGGAGTACCTCAAGAAGCTGGCCGACCGGGAAGCGCCGAAGCGGTAATCCTTTGAGCTCCGTACGACCCTCCCCGTCGCTGCGAGTCTGAACCGAACATGCCGTGACCCCCGTCGGCCCCCTGTCGATGCTCGCGGCGGCGGTCTTCGCCATCGCCATTGTCTATGGCGGATGGGCGAACTGGCTGTTGTGGCCTGCCCTGAACTTCGGCGGGCTGGCATTCGCATACAGCCACAACTCGCCGCGTCCCTTCGGCAAACGGGCGGACGGCACACTGCGGGGCGATCTGGTCGTTCTCTATTTTCCGCTCCACGTTCTGACGTGGAGCGTTTGGCATCTGTGGCGAATCGTCACGCGAGAGTCGGCGTTTGACCGGATTGACGGAACGCTGATCATCGGTCGGCGGCTCCTCGCGAACGAGCACTCTCCCGATGCGGCCCACTTCCTCGATTTGACCCAGAAGTTCGCGGAGCCGAAGGAGATCCGCGAACGGGCCGGCTACTGGAGCTTTCCCATCCTCGATGCCGCGGGTCCCTCACCTGAGGCGCTCGTCGACATGGCTCTTCAGCTTCCGCCCGATCGGACCCTCTACGTCCATTGTGCCAGGGGCACGGGCGAACGGGCCTCGTGGCGAGCGTCATCCTCCTGGCGACTGCCCGCGCCGCGACGGCCGAAGAGGCCCTCGGCCGGATTCAGCAGGCCCGGCCGGGCGTCCGTCTCAGTGCGGCCCAGTTCCACTGTCTCACGGAGTGCGAACGCCTGTTGAGGGAGCTGGCGGAACGGACGCTCCCGGCTCGGAAATCTTGTGACGTGCCCGGTATTCCCACGGGGCTATGACATCCTCGCCCGCCCAGAGGCCCTTTTTTGCGGCTCGGGCCCGTTCCTCTGCCTCGGCGAGCCGCTTGTCTTTGTTGTATTTCTTGAAGTGCCAGGCAGTCCCTGACTCGACGAGCTGCAGATTGATCTCGTCACCGCCGGCCACCACGATGCCGAGAATGCGGCCGGACTTGTCCTGGCCGGTCTTTCGGACAGTGACCTCTTTCGACAGGACCAGGGCAGAGAGCGCCTCCTTCGACTTCTCGCCGTGAGCCTGCTTCAGCTCCGGGGAGTCGATTCCCTCGAGGCGGACCGTGAGCTTCGTCTCGTCGGCGCGCTGCAGGGTCAGCGAATCGCCGTCGACGACCGACACGACTTTGCCGGGGATCTCTTCAAGAACCTTTGGCGGTTGAGCCCAGGTGGTCGCCGCGGCGACCAGGAACAGATTGGCCGAGAAGGCGATCCACGTCCGACGTCGCATCAGAGTTCTCCTGAGTCAGGTTCCAGGCAGTGTATCGACACAGTCGCAATGGGGTGTAGTCGCCGATTGGTGGACGCTCGGATGTTGGTGAGCCTGCTCTTCCCGCTGCGCGGCCGTTCCCGAAATCTCCCGGGTAAGAACTTCTTCCTGATCAGGCGTTTTGATCGTAATCTGGACCAACGTGGGGCGCCCTCCTTGGGAGACCCGGGCATGCTGCCTGGCGGATCACATACACCAATCGGTACCCCTCGAGACATCCGCACCTCCACCAATCGGCGACTGCACCCGGCCGCGACGGCGGTTTGCCACAGAGGTCACAGAGAACACAGAGAGGCACAGCCCCAACCGATCCGGCGACAGTGACGACGTCAGATCAGCAAGAGTGACGGGAACGTGGGGCGATGGATGCTCGACACCGAAGTCTTCGGCGTATTGAGAGAATTCGCGCACCCCGGGGATGAATCCGACGGTCAGTCGCACAGAGCGATCTCTGAGTCCTCTGTGCTCTCTGTGACAAAGAGGTCTGGAAACAGCCTTCAGACCATCCCGAGCCGTTGCCGCCAGACCCATTCGACCGACAGGCAAAGGAGCACCAGCACGAGGAGCTCCCAGCGGTTCCAGAGGGGGATCAACTCGGGCTGCGCCAGCGAGACCGGGTTTCCTGCCGGCAGTTCGTCGACGAGACGCGCGAGGTCGGTCACTTCGTAAATCTGGCCGCGGGTCTCGGTCGCGCTGCGGGTCAGGTCGGCCCGGTCGACCACCCGTTCCTGCAGTTCGCGGTTCGGGACCTCGACCTGGAAGTCGCAGCCCGGAGGGGACTCGGTCTCCGCCGGATCGAGCAGCCAGCAGCGGTAGCTTCCGACCGCGAGTCCCGAGACGGTCCCCTCGAAAAGCTGCGGCGACTCGGGACGCCGGACGAGGTCCACCTTCATGCGCTGGTCGGTCCCGCCGTGGCTTGGCTCCACGACCACCTGCAGCGGCTCCCCCGGGGCAGGAGTCGGCCGGGCGTCGAGGATCTGCACACGGATCCGAACCGTCTCCCCGCGGGAATAGACTGTCCGATCGGTCGCCACCTGCACGCCGCGGCTGGTGCCGAGGAGCTTGGCCCGGCTCAGGGCGCGGACCGCCTGGCTCCAGTAGCGCGTGTAAAAGGCGTCTTCGGGCTGGCGGCGCCACTGCCACAGTTCGTCGGTCGCGTGGAACAGCACCTGCCCCGCGCCGAACCGCTGCCAGAGGAGCATCGGCAGTTTCCCTTCCGGACCGCGGAGCTGCGGATGCGTCGCCAGGACCAGGGCGCCGGTCTTGCGCTCGTCGCACCGCAGGAACCAGTTCATCGTCGGGAGTGCGGACCAGATCGCGTCGGCGCGGTTCGAGTCGTCTGTCAGCCGCAGCAGCGGATGGGCCCGCCCCTCGGTCGTCCGCTCGAGGCGGAACGGCGTCCGCAGGTCGGTCCCGGTCGGCCGTGTGACGCCGGCGATCTCGACGGGAAGCAGGTCCTCGAGCGCCGTCCCCCCGAAGCCGAGGGGGTTGAACCGCGATCCACCGAGAAGCATCAGGCCGCCGCCTCGCTCACTGACGAACCGCCGGAGGTGATCGAGCGACTGCGGATTGAAGTAGGCCGGGTCGACATCCCCGAGGATCACGACATCGTACTGGAACAGCTCGTCCTGCGTCGTCGGGAAGCGGGGAAGCGCCGTGCGGTCCTCCTGGACGTACTCGGGGTCGGACTCCTGCAGCACCGTCCGGAGCTCGACCGAGCCGTCCCGCTCGAGGACCGGCTTCATGTGGCGGAACTCCCACCGCGGCAGCCGCTCGACCAGCAGGACCCGGATCTTCTCACGGCGGACGCGAACCTTCCGCCGCAGCTCGTTGTTCTGGGTGTTCTGCTCTTCGGCCCACGGCTGGACGCGGATCGAAAAGTCGTACTCCCCTTCGGCCGGCGGGACGAAGCTGAGCTCCATTCCGAGCGGCTGGCCGTCACGCGGAGGTTTTCCCTCGGCGGTCGCTACCGGCTGCATTCCGTCGGCCGCCCAGCGCCCCGCCTCGATCGGCCGGTCGCCGCCACCGTGCGAGCGGACGCGGAAGGAGAAGACGGCCGGATCCCCGAGGAGGATGACGTCTTCCGCAAGGAGGTCGTAAGCCTGCAGGTCGAGAGCGGGCTGGTCGCTGCCGACGGGGACCGGCAGGAGCGGGACCGAGAGCTGGCGGGCGAGTTCGATCGCTCCCGACATCCGGTCCGCCTCACCGGTGCTCGAGATCCCGTCGGTCAGGACGACGATCGCCGCCGGCGGCACGCCGCGGAACTCTTCGAGGACCTCCCGGACCGCCGCGCCGGGACGGGTTCCATTCCCCTCCGGCGTAAGCTTCTCGAGCGCCCCGATGAGCTGTGAAAGGTTCTCGGCGTCGGCCCCCGATCCGTCCCCTGTTCCGTCGCCAAGGGGGCGGGCCGTCTCGTCGAACTGGAAGAGGCGGAGCCGGTGCTTCTCCGCCAGCCGTCGCAGAACGGCGGAGTCCTGATGGAGGAGCGCGTCGCGGGCAATGTCGAGTCGCGCGGGAGCGGCCTTGCTTGAGCTGTCGAGGGGGGAGGCTCCGCCGCGATACCGGTCCTGAAGACCCATGCTGGCGGAGGTGTCGATCATCACCGCGACGAACGGCAGTCCGGTGCGGGTGACGAGCAGCGTCGACTCCGTCAGCGCGAGCCCGATCAGCCCGAGCGCCGCGAGGCGGAGAGCAATCAGTCCGACCTTCTGCCGGACCGCCAGGTGCTTCCCCTGGCGGAGATAGAGCCCGGTGACGAGTGCGGCGACGACGAAGAAAAGCCCGACCAGGAGGCCCGACGACAGGATCCCGGAGGGGCGGATGGCGAGTTCCCACGCGGTCCCCTCGCCGGGCTGGGCGGGAGCCAGCCGGAAGTACCACTCGGACCATCTGCGGAGCCAATCCATACGGACAGGATATCCGGAGTTGCCCGCGAATGGGGTGGCCGCGACCGACTTTTCGAGGTCGTCCGGCTGGTGCGTGTCCGGACGGGTTGTCTCCTGGCGGGAGGGGCGTCGGGGCTCGGTCGCCCGATGTTGCCCGATTCCGGATATGATCTGGTCGTCCCCCGAAGAGGGCTCCTTGGAGGGGGAGGGGCGATCCGGTACTGTCCGCGTCCCTTGTCTGCCGTGCTCCCGGTCCCGCAGGACTTCATCAGCCGATGTGTTTCGAATCGTTACTGGCCGAGGTTTCCGCAGCCCCCGGACCGCCGGGCGGGCGGCCCGACCCGGCGGCGATGGCATGGCTGATCTGCCCGATCCTCGGACATGTTCTCGGGGCGATCCCGGTCGGCCTTCTGCTCGGGTACGCCGTGAAGGGGATCGATATCCGGCAGCACGGGAGCGGCAACATCGGGGCGACGAACGCGGCGCGCGTCCTCGGCTGGAAGTGGGGAGCGGTCGCGCTCCTGCTCGATGCCCTGAAGGGGATCCTTCCGGTCTTCCTCGCGCAACAGTGGACCCGCGGAGCGCCCGGCTCGATCCATGTTCAGGTCGTCACCGGCGTCGCGGCGATCCTCGGTCACATGTTTCCGCTGTGGCTGAAGTTTCGGGGCGGAAAAGGAGTGGCGACCGGCCTGGGAGTCGCTCTCGTCCTCTCACCGGTCAGCGCCCTCTGCGCGCTCGGAGCTTACCTTCTCGCCTTCGCCGTGACGCGAGTCTCGTCGATCGGATCGCTCGCCGGAGCGGTGACATTCCCGGCGGCCGAATGGATCCGAAGCGGCTCGGGGATGTTCTCACGCGAGCACTGGAGCCTGGCGGTCTTCAGCCTCGCGATCCCCGCGCTGATCATCATCCGCCACCGCTCGAACATCGCGCGGCTGTTGCGAGGCCAGGAGAAGGCGCTGACGCCGCCGGAGTCCGCGACGGACAAGGAGACCGTCTAGAGACCGTTTCGAGATGCGCGATTGGCGAACGATGGGCGACACCGGATCCATTGCCACAGAGAACACAGAGGGCCTCTGAATTCTCTGGGCCCTCTGTGGAAAGATGAGAGTCTGCCCCGGCCGGGCCTGCTGTTTCGAGCGGCGACTGCGGAATTCTGTTGCGGCTCTCCCCCCGTCGAAAATCGACAGGAATTAAAGTGGACAATCTTGTCCACTTTTGGTGTGATGGCGGAATGAATCGTTCTTGCCGACATCAGGTCTCGATTCCGCAGTCGCTGGCGATCCCGCGTGGGATCGTCCTGCTGATTGCTATCCTTTTCACGGGCTCTCCCGCCCGGGGGCAGTTCGATTTCGACGGCCCGCCGATCCAGTACTCGTCCGCCCCCGTCTCGACGCAGCTCACGCGGCTCGAAGAGCGGCTCGCCCGTGGCGAAGGAAAGCTCGAGTACGAAGGGAGACAGGGCTACCTCCGGTCGGTTCTGAAGCAGCTTGAGATCCCGATCTCGTCACAGGTCCTTGTCTTCTCGAAGACCAGCCTCCAGGCCCGAAGGATCTCCCCTGGCACGCCCCGGGCCCTCTACTTCAACGATGAGACCTACGTCGGCTGGATTCCGGGCGGGGACGTCATCGAGGTGATGTCGACCGATGCTCTCCAGGGAGAGATCTTCCACACGCTCGACACCCTGAAGACCGGCCGGCCGGTCTTCCATCGCGCCCAGGCCAACTGCCTGTCCTCTCACGCGACCGTTCGGACCCAGCGGGTTGCCGGGGCCCTCGTCCGGTCTGTCTTCCCGGACGCCTCCGGGCAGCCGCAGCTCGCCTCCGGATCGTTCGTGACCGACCACCGCAGTCCGTTCGAGGAGCGATGGGGGGGCTGGTACGTCACCGGGACGCACGGCACGATGCGGCACATGGGGAACCAGATCCTCGGGGAAGGGCAGAGCCGCTCGGACTTCGACCGTGAACCGGGGGCCAACCTGACGACCCTCGAGGGACGTCTCGATCTCTCGCGGTATCTCTCGCCGCACAGCGACATCGTTGCCCTGATGGTCCTCGAGCATCAGACCCAGATGCACAACGCTTTGACGCTGGCGAGTTACGAAGCCCGTCTGACGCAGCACTACGACAAGACGATGAACGCGGCCCTCGAGCGGCCGGAGGAGCACGTCAGCGACATCTCGCGCCGCCGGGTCCGGAGCGCCGGCGAGAAACTGCTCGAGTACCTCCTCTTCGCCGGCGAGTTCCCGCTGACTTCTCCGGTCGCCGGAACGTCGACGTTCGCCGCGGACTACACCGCTCGCGGCCCACGGGATTCCAAGGGGCGATCGCTGCGGGACTTCGACCTGAAGACCCGGCTCTTCCGATACCCCTGCAGCCCGCTCATCTACTCCGAGGCGTTCGACCGGCTCCCTCCGAACATCCGGACGGAGGTCGTGACGCGGCTGCGAGAGATCCTGACAGGGAAAGATGAGTCCAAGACGTTCGGACACCTCAATGCGGCCGACCGACAGGCCATTCTGGAGATCCTGACGGAAACGAAGCCGGACCTCTGGAAGGAGACGTCCGAGGGGTGAGCATGAGCGAAGATCCGCGGATATGAGTGCTCCTCGACTCCCGGGGAGAGCAGGGGATGGGCCCATCGGGTGTTTGATGGCGACGGAGGTTTGCCACAGAGGTCACAGAGTGCTCTGAGTCCTCTGTGCTCTCCGTGGCAAAAGAGGTTCTGAGACAGCTTCTATGCCACGTTGACAGTCTTTCGGCGTAGATCCTCGTCGGGAGGCTCACTGAATGTCGGTCGAGAGGGACTTGCGCGTCTTCTTCAGCTCGGCGATCCCTTCCTTCGTTACTTGTGACCCGCGGACATAGAGAATGCGAAGCCGTGGAAGTGTCCGCAGACTCTCGATCCCAGCGTCCGTCACGTTTGTCTGTGAGAGCAACAGCGATTGAAGATTGGCTAGTTCCTTCAGGTGAGCCAGGCTCTCGTCGCCGATCGAGGTTCCTTGCAGCGTCAGGGAGGTCAGATTCGTCAAGCTTCTCAGATGGACGGTTCCTGCGTCGGTCACCTTGGTGTTGGCCAGGTGGAGGGTGGTAAGGAGTTTGAGCTGGCCGAGTTCCTTCAGCGTTTCGTCAGTGACCGGAAGGCCAGAGAGGTACAGGTGCCGAAGGTTCGGAAACCGCCGCAGATCGGCAAGCCCCGCATCGGTCACTGCGGTTCCCGTCAGGCTCAGGGTCTCGAGGGCCTCCGACCCCGGCAATCTGGCGAGTCCTGCGTCAGTGACTTGCGTCTGGTTCAGATACAGACGCCGCACCCGGATCGGCCTTTCCCGGCCAGGACGCCCCATCTCGACAACTCGAAGTAAGCCATTGTCATCGAACTGGAGCCCCGTCATCTGCAGGTCGAGAAGTCCATTCTCTCCACGGACAAGGTGGTTCGGGTTCTTCAGTACCTCCCGCATCGCTTCGAAGCGGGCCGCCTGGTCGGCATCGAGCAGAGGTTCGATCGACTTGAAGAGGAGGGAGTCCTCGCCAAACGGCCCGCTCATAAGGTCCAGTCGCAACGCCCCATGCGTGCGGTAGATCTCTTCAATGCGGTCGTAATCGTCCTTGGCCGCCTCGACATCGGCTTTGACCTGGGTGAGCGACTCGAACAACCGTGAGATGTCACCCCGTCCCGCGAACTCCAGCCGGGTTCGCTGCTGCGGAGTCAGCGCGCAGATGGCGTCGAACGTGTCGATCCGATTCTGGAGCAATGCTCCGAGGTTCTTCCGCCGCAGTTCGGCTCCATTGGCCGCGGAACCGAATGCCCACTGCTCAAAGGTCGCGACAACGACTCGCTGAACGCCGTTGGCGTCGATGATGACCCTCCTCGGGACGACGATCGCCTGGCGAAGCAGGACGTTCGCGGGCAGCACGGCACGCGCTTCGCCGGCCGCGATCCCGGCCTGAACCGGCACCGCGTTCAGCTTGATCATTCCTGCGCGAAGCTCCAGGCCCGGCGCGGCCGCGGCGGGTTGCTGCGGAGCGGCCGCAGCCTTGCGCGGCGGAATCGGCGCGGGCTCTCCGAGCTTCTCCTCCCCGGGAAGCGCGGGGGCCACCGGTCGTGGTGCGGCTTTCGGCTCGATCGGGCGTTCGGGGGGTGCGCCCTCTGCCGCTGGCTGCCCAGGCTTCGGAGGGACCGGATCCTCCGCACGGGCGGGGAGGCCGATTGAGACCGTCAGCAGCCCGGCCGCCGACATCCTTGAGACTCGGGAGCGGATGAGAGTCATCCTTGCACCTCGATCGGCCTGAGGTGGGGTCGCCCGCTTCAGGCCCGGCCCGATGGCGTCGGCCTCAAGAAAGCGGCGGTCCCGGCGGGCGGCTCTCCCGTTCCTGAAGAACCGGCGGCACCGCCTCGGCGTTCATTATGCCATCCCGCAGGCGGACTGTCGCGGCGCCCACGCGGCGAGTTTCCGCAACGTATTGAAAGACCGGAATTTTCGGAACATTCTCCGGGGTTCGGGCGTCGAGTATGATTGCTGGGGAAAATTTGCCGCGCAGGCGGAGGTGGTGATGTCGTCGACTGTCGGGTCCCGCTCCGGAAACACGGGCGGATCGAAGAAATACGTCAATTTCGACGAACTCGTCGCCTTTCAACTGGAGAAGGCCCGGTCCGGCATCCGAGGGAACGACCTCCTCATGGGAGCGGTCGGCCTCGGCGTCTTTCTGGCCGCTTACCTCTTCGTCTTTCTCGTTCTCGACCACTGGGTGTTCGCCGAAGGGGTCGGGACCGGTCTGCGGATCGCCCTCTGGCTGGGCATTGTGGTGGCGGTCGTCGCCTGGATCGCCTGGAAAGTCGCGGTCCCCTACCTCCGGCGGGTTTCGTCTCTCTTCGCCGCGAAAGAGATCGAGCAGACTCACCCCGGCCTCAAGAGC
>JAEYWB010000171.1 GCA_023429275.1 Planctomycetota bacterium | reverse complement strand
ACCCGTCCGGCCAGCTGCATCTCGACGAGGGAGCAGCGAAGGCGGTTCACGAGAAGGGGAAGTCGCTCCTCGCGATCGGAATCCGGACAGTCACCGGGAGCTTCGCGAAGGGGGACCGTGTCTCCCTCCTCGACCCGGCGGGGACCGAAGTGGCCCGGGGCCTTTCGAGCTACGATTCGACGACGCTTGCGCGAATCGCGGGGAAGAAGGTCGCCGAAATCCAGGCGATCCTCGGTGAAGACGTCGAGGCGGAGGTGATCCACCGGGACAACCTCGTCGTGATGTCGGCCGCGACCCCGGCTCAATGATTGTCGCAATGGAGGCAGGTTAGAGACGAGAAACAAGAGGTTAGAGGTTAGAGAAGCATGCGGGCGAATCCCTTCTGTAACCTCTAACCCCTTCCCGTGGCGGCCTTGGCCTTCTGCTCCGCGGTTTCTTCCGCAGCACTCCGGCGGATGTAATGAGGGACAAGCGCGAAGGGATCGGCCGTCCGGCCGGCCTTGTTCTCCTTTCGTCCAAGAGCGGCGACCACCACTCCGCGCGGAGTTGCGTACGACTCCGGCAGGCATCGGCTCGACGAGCGGAGCGTCTCGGAGAGCCGTTTGCCACCCGGTCCAGAGAAGAATTCCTCCGGACCCGCTCGCGCGGCAACCTCCTCCAGCGTCAGGATCTCGGTCGATCCGACTGCTGTGAACGCGCAATCACCGCCACGTTCATACAGGCCGGCGAAGAGAGCGCCGCGCTGAGCGTCCTCCAGCACCCAGACACGCTGGACGGCCTCGGGTGAGTTGGTTGCGATCGCGGCGAACGTATCGACCGCCGCGATGGGAGCTCCGGTGAGGTATCCGAACGTCTTCGCAAAGACGACGCCCACCCGCAGTCCGGTGAAACTCCCCGGACCGACGCTGACCGCCACGAGTTCGCAATCGCGGGGGCCCGCTCCGTGGTCACGGAGCATCGAGCGGACCTCCGCGACGAGCGTCCGGGCGTGGCGGCGACCGGTCGCACTGAGCGACCGTTCTTCGAGGACGGCGTCACCGCGCAGCAGACCGATGCTTCCCGCCTGGCCGGACGTGTCGATCCCGAGAGTCAGTCGTTCGGAGCTCATCGATCGAGAGAGAGATTGGGCAGGTCAGGAAAAACGGGCGAGCTTAACGCATCCCGGCTGGCGATCCAGCGGCGGTCGCGCGGACCGACGCAGCGAACAGGCACATCAGGACACTCGATCGGGACTTGCTGTTGTAAGTTCTACCCCCGGGCTCTGCATCCGTTGTCGAATATTCATCGGAGGGCTTTAACGCATCGGGGAATTGTCTGATGGCATGCTGATCTCCGAGTTTGCGGTGGCGAGGCGCGGGAATTGAAGGACTCGCCGCGAGCGACCGTTGAATGCGAGGGGAGTCCGACTGTTCCCGGCCGCGGAGCGTTTTCAAAGGGATTTGCAGATGAAGCCTGTCATGATGACGGCGTTTTGGGTTCTTTGCGTCGCGGCCGGCAGCGGGGCGGCCTGGGCAGACCACCATCACCATGGCCATGGCGGTCACGGTCACGGTCATGGCTTCGGCCACCGTCACGGGCATCACTTTCATCATCACCACCGGCCATTCATCGGAGCCTCCTTCGGATACGCTCCGCCTCCGGTCTACGCTGCCTATCCGGGATATGTCGTCGCCCAGCCACCGGTGGTCTACGCACCACCTCCCGCTCCGGCTCCTGTCGTCGTCCCGGCCCCCGTCGTGACGCCGGTCCCGGTCTATCCGGTTCAGCCGTACCCGCAGAGCAGCTTCTCGGTATTCGGCCGCGGGTTTGGATTCAGCATTTCGAACTGACCAGATCCTGCGGTCGCCTGAGCCCTCGTTCAGGCGACAGGTCTGCGGGTCTTTCGGACATGCAACGCCGGCCACGCTCGGGAAACCGGACGCTTGCGCGTTCCGGCGAATGGTGAGTCCCGCGTCGTGACCGGACTCTCATGAGTCCCGTAGTACCGACGCCACCGGCTGAAGGCTCGACTTCGAGGCTGGGACCAGTGGGACCAGCTCGGTCAGGGCGGCGATGATTTTGTCCGGAGTCATCCGGTCGGCCTCCGCGTGAAAGTTCGTCATCACCCGGTGCCGCAGCACCGGTCGGGCCACGGCGCGGACATGTTCCGGCGTCACGTGACCATCTCCGAGGAGCGCCGCGCGAGCTTTTGCCGCCAGCACGAGGTACTGGCTCGCCCGCGGACCTGCTCCCCAGCGGACGTACTTGCGGATGATCTCGGGAGCTTCGGGAGCGTCACGGCGTGTCCATCGGGCGAGCGACAGCGCGTACCGTACGACGTGCTCCGCCGCGGGAATCTGCCGGACGACACTTTGAAGCTCGATCAGCTCCTCGCCCGAGAGGACCCGGTCGATTGTCGCCACCCGCGTTGCCGTCGTCTGACAGACGATCGCGTACTCCTCTTCTTCCGACGGGTAGTCGACGAAAACCTGCAGCATGAAGCGGTCGAGCTGCGCCTCGGGGAGCGGGTACGTCCCTTCCTGCTCGATCGGGTTCTGCGTCGCGAGGACGAAAAACGGGTTCGGAAGCCCATGCCGCTCGCCGCTGATCGTCACCTGATGTTCCTGCATCGCCTCGAGCAGGGCGGCCTGGGTCTTGGGAGGCGTGCGGTTGATCTCGTCCGCGAGGACGACGTTCGCGAAGACCGGCCCCTTCAGAAACTTGAGCGTTCGTGAACCGGTCGCCTTGTCCTCCTGAATGACTTCCGTCCCCGTGATATCCGCCGGCATCAGGTCCGGCGTGAACTGAATTCGCTGGAACGACAGCCCAAGAGTCTCCGCCAGCGAACGGACCATGAGCGTCTTCGCGAGTCCCGGGACGCCGACAAGCAGGCAGTGCCCTCCCGCGAGAAGCGCCGTGAGCAGGTCGTCGACGACTCCCGCCTGTCCGACGATCGTCTGCCGGAGCTGCTGCCGGATGCGGTCGGTCGCGTCGTGAACACGTCGGAGATCCTCAACGGTCGCCTGTGGCTCGTTCATCGACATGCTGGAGTCTTCGTGTCCTGGCTGTGCACGCGACGAATCCAGAAGGATCCGCCGCTCTGACTTTTCGAGTATGGTCGCGTCCGGTAGCCCCGCCAAGCGACCATGTCCCCGTGAGCACCCGGCCGATGCCGGACGCATCGCCCGACACTCGGGCCACGAAGGGAGCACCGGCCGGCGGAGTTGGGACGGGCCACTTGAAAAACGGCCCGATCCTGCGAATGCTTCGTTCACATCGCTCTGTGAGCGATCCCACAATTCTCCCGGAGATTCCCCCCTGCCCCTTGCTCCGATTTGATTCGTGTGGCTAACATTTAGATGAATGTTTTGTGACTTGGGTCGCGCTCGGCCAGTGGGGGAGCTTCACGTGCTTGAATACGATTTTGATAAAAGCGTGGGCTATTGGATCTGTCTCACCAGCCAGGCGATTCGTCGCGTGCTGAACGAACGGCTGAACGAGGGAGGGATCACCCTTCGGCAATGGGAAGTGCTGGCAGAGCTGGCTCTCCGGCCGGATCTTTCCCAGTGCCAGCTCGCCGATCTGATGGGAATCGAGCCTCCGACCCTCGCGGGTGTCATCAGCCGGATGGAACGGGATGGCTGGCTCGAGCGGCACCCGCACGCCGACGACCGCCGTCGCCGCCGCCTCGTCCCGACCGCCAAGGCCGAAGGGATCTGGCAGACCACGTCCCAGTGGTGCCTCGAGATCCGCGAGCAGGCGATCAAGAAGCTGAGTGAGCGCGACCTGATCGAACTCAAGCGAATCTGCGAGCAGATCCGCGAAAACCTCGGCGGGGATGAGCCGGTCCCCTGCGACGACACCCCCTGCCAGCAGTCGACCGAGATCGTGGCGGGCTCTCACGTCGTCGAAACGGACCTGGCCAGCAAGGCGGAGGAACCGGCGATTGCGGCCCGTTAGTCGATCGAGCCGGATCCCTGTCTCCCAGCCCGTCGAAGATCTCTCATCGAGGCATCTTGCCGCTGTTTGACGTCTTCCCCTGCGCATGCATACGGTGCGTCGTCCGACTTCCGACTCGCGGACGATTTTCTCATCCCGCACCCATTCACCGCCCTGAGCCACATTGACCGCTCCCTCGACCGTCCATTCGCTCCACCAGTTCCAGTTCGACAACGGTCTCGTCCTGCTCGTCGAGGAGATGCCGGACGTTCAGTCGGCGGCGCTCAACCTGCTTGTTCCGGCGGGTTCGCTCTACGAGGAAAACGGATTCAACGGCACGGCCGCGGCCCTGTGCGACCTGATGACGCGGGGGGCCGGCGGACGGTCCAGCCGGGAGCTGGCCGGAGTCCTGGACCACCTTGGCGTGCAGCGCGATGAGCAGGTCGGCTGGAACTTCCTCTCGTTCTCCGCGGCGACACTGGCCGATCTGATCGTTCCGACGCTCGAAGCGTACGCCGACATTCTCCTGCGTCCGCACCTCGACGAAACGGACTTCGAGCCGGTCATGGCGGGGATCGAGCAGGGACTCGTCGCCCTGGAAGACGACCCGCAGCGAAAAGTCCTGGTCGAGCTGCGGAAGCGGTGCTACGACGCTCCCTGGAACCGCCCTACGGACGGAACGCTGGCGGAGCTGCCGGGGATCACGATCGACAAGGTGCGACAACTGTACGCCCGCGGGTTCCGTCCCGGCGGCACGATCATCAGTCTCGCCGGCAACGTGAACGCCGACGCGATCCGGGATGCCGTGGCGAGGCTTTTCGGATCGTGGCCTGTCCTCCCCGAGCCGACGGTCGAGCGGACGCCGGTCCGGGCGTCGCATGAGCATATCCCTCACCCCTCGACGCAGACGCACATCGGGATTGCGACTCGCGGCATCGCCTACGGTCACCCGGACTACTACGCCGCCTGGGCGGTCGTCAGCGTGCTGAGCGGGGGGAGCAGCTCGCGGCTGTTCACCGAGGTCCGCGAGAACCGCGGCCTGTGCTACTCGATCTACGCGACGCTCCACACCCTCAAGACCGAGGGGCGGGTTCTCGCCTACGCCGGCACGACGGCCGAACGTGCCCAGGAAACACTGGACGTAACGCTGCAGGAACTGCGGCGCATCGCCGAGGGGATCGAGCCCGATGAGCTCGAACGCTGCAAGACCCGGGCGAAGAGTGCGCTGATCATGCAGCAGGAATCGACGATGTCCCGCGCGTCATCGCTCGGACGGGACTGGTTCTACCTGTCGAGGGTCAACACTCTGGCCGACATCCGCCGCCAGATCGACGCGCTCACGGTCGACGGCCTGCTCGACTACCTGCGCCGGTATCCGATGGACGAATTCCTGACGCTCACCGTCGGTCCGGAGCCGCTCGTCGTCAGCTGATGCCGCACTGAGGGGCCGATTCTTCTGGTCGCTACGTTGGCTGTTGCGCGGGGACGGAATTCGCGGTCGCGATCGGCAGCGGGGGTTGCCGCAGTGACAGCCAGACCCACAGGCTGAAGCCGGCGGCGAACATCCCCAGGGAATAGACCTGCGAGATCGTCAGCGGCGTCCCGAAGACCCCCGGGGAATCTCCCCGCAGGAACTCCATCAGGAAACGTGAGGTCGAGTACATCACGCAGGAGAGGGCCAACACCTCGCCATCGCGCCGTCGCCGCCAGAAGAACCAGCTGAGAATCGCCGCTTCGACGAAACCGTCGAGTGAGCTGTAGATCTGCGTCGGATGAATCGGCATGGTCCAGGCCGCGTTCGGATCGAGCATCTTCATCTCGACGAACGATTTGAATGGCATTGAACCTTCAGGGAACCGGATCGCCCAGGGGAGCGAGCAGGGCTCGCCGAAGCAGCAGCCGTTGAGCAGGCAGCCGATGCGGCCGAAACCGACGCCGACGAAGACGGAGGGCATGACGAGGTCGGCGACCTTGAGGATCGAGAGCCCCTTGTAGCGGCAGAAGGCGACGATGCCGACGAACCCGCCAACGAGGGCGCCGATCAGGACCAGCCCCCCTGCGGTGAGGTTGATCGTCGCGAAGATCCGCTCTGCCAGCCCCATTCGGTCGCTGTAGACGTGGTCGCGGAACTGCACGAGGTACGCCGTGCGGCCGCCGACGACTCCCCCGACCACAAGCCACAGCGCGAGGTCCATAACCAGCTCGGGATCGATCCCCGACTTCGCCGCGCGGCGTTTCGTCAGCCACAGGGCGGTCAGCACCCCGACCAGCACGGTCGCGCCGTAGCCGAACAGCGGAACCGATGCGGGAAAGATCGGAATCCGGACGAACGAAAGCCCGGCGATCACGGCCAGCAGACCCAGCAGGATCGGGCGGTCGTCCTTCAGGATCTCCCGGAACGCGAAGTACGACCAAACGAGGTAGGCGAGAAGCAGCCCGGCCAGAACGGGGGCAACACCAGGGCCCCCGACGCCGCTCGCCTGATCCACCTTCCAGAGCGCCCACGGCTCGTCGAGAAAGAAACGGAGTAAAACGGGACGCATCTCGCAATCCTTCGCCGGCGACGGGACGGGATTCCGCGCAGCCGGCGCGGAGATCGCTCATCAGAAAGCGTAGTCCTGACATGGTTTTCCGTCGACCCCAGTCCATGGCGGCCCGGATCAGGAG
>JAEYWB010000165.1 GCA_023429275.1 Planctomycetota bacterium | reverse complement strand
CTTTCGCTCAGGCGCTTGGCGCCCTAGGCTTTGAGATTCTCTCGACCGGCGGAACGGCCAGGTTTCTCAAGGAGCTCGGGCTGAAGGTCATCGACGTCTCGGCCTACACCGGCTTCCCCGAGATCATGGACGGCCGCGTCAAGACGCTTCATCCGCGGATCCATGGCGCGATCCTCGGCCGGCCCGACCTCAAGGAAGATGCCGAGGCGATCGAAGCCCACGGGATCATTCCGTTCGAGCTCGTCGTCGTGAATCTCTATCCCTTCGAACAGACGGTGGCGAAGCAGGGCTGCAGGATCGAAGACGCGATCGAGAACATCGACATCGGCGGTCCGAGCATGATCCGCTCCGCCGCCAAGAATCACGCCTACATCGGCGTCGTCACCCGGGCCGACCAGTACGACCGGGTCATCGGCGGGTTGAAGGAAGGAAAGCTCTCACCCGAGTTCCGCCGCGAGCTTGCCGGCGCCGCCTTCGAGATGACCGCCCGTTACGACCGCGCGATCTCGAACTACTTTGCGGGGATCACCGGGACCGATACGGACAAGGCCTTCCCGCCGAATGTTTCGATCTCGCTCGAACGCCGCGAGACTCTCCGCTACGGAGAGAATCCGCACCAGAAGGCGGCCTTCTACGTCGAGCCGGGGGCCGGTCCTGCGACCCTCGCCGCCGCCGAAAAGCTGCACGGCAAAGAGCTCTCGTACAACAACCTCCTCGATCTCGACGCCGCGATGGCGATCGTCCGGGAGTACGAGGAGCCGGCGGCCGTCGTGATCAAGCACAACAATCCCTGTGGATGTGCGATCGGCGCAACTCTCGCCGAAGCGTTCGACAAGGCCTACGAAGGGGATCCGGTCAGTGCTTTCGGTTCGATTATCGGGTTCAACCGTCCGGTCGACCTCGCCACGGCCGAGCGTCTTTGCGAACCGAACCGGTTCATCGAGGCGATCGTCGCTCCAGAGTACGCGGCGGAGGCGTTTGCCCTCCTGACAACCAAGCCCAAGTGGAAGAACAACGTCCGGCTCCTCAAGCTGCCCGGCCTGCTCCTGCCGCAGCCGACGATTCTCGAGTACCGCCGCGTCACCGGCGGACTGCTGATGCAGGACCGCGATGATCAGGCGGATCCGCAGCAGGAGTGGAAGGTCGTGACGAAGCGAGCCCCGACCGCCGCGGAGCTCACCGACCTCGCCTTCAGCTGGAAGGTCTGCAAGCACGTGAAGTCGAACGCCATCGTCTTCGCCAAGGGAGGCATGGTCGTCGGTGTCGGGGCCGGGCAGATGAGCCGGCTCGACTCCTCCCACATTGCCGCCTACAAGTCAGGCGAGCGGAGCCGCGGCGGCGTCGTGGCGTCGGACGCCTTCTTCCCGTTCCGTGACGGCATCGATGAAGCGGCGAAGGCGGGGATCACCGCGGCGATCCAGCCCGGAGGTTCGAAGTCCGACCCGGACGTGATCGCGGCCTGCGACGAGCATGGCATGGCGATGATCTTCACGGGGCGGCGGCACTTCAAACATTGAGTCGTCGGTGCGACACCGGTGCCTTCAGTCGTGCCGAATCGTACGATGATTTCTCGGCTGCGTGATGAAACTTCCGCTTCCGAGTGCGCCTGCGCTACGGCCGGAAATCGCATTGGACGACGTGAACACATGAACTTGCTAGATTCCGAGGTCGTCGCAGGTTTCGGTCCTGGTCCCACGGGATGCTTCCTTGGGCCTGCGATCGTGAATCCCATTCTGTTCCACCACGAGTTCGGCCGTCGTGAATAGCAATAAAGTCCTGATCATCGTCGGCGACGCCACTGAGACCGTCGACACCCTGTATCCCTTCTATCGCCTTCAGGAGGATGGCTTCGAGCCGGTCGTCGCCGGTCCGGAGAAGAAAGCCTACAACATGGTGATGCACGAAGTCCGGCCGGGCTGGACGATCACCAGGGAGTGGGAGGGCTATACGATCCAGGCGACGGTCGCCTTCCGCGACATCCGTCCGGAGGAGTACGCCGGCATCTTCTTCAGCGGGGGCCGGGCTCCAGAGTACATCCGTTACGATGCCGATCTGGTGCGGGTCACAAAGCACTTCTTCGAGACCAACAAGCCGATCGCCTCGGTCTGCCACGGCGTCGAGATCCCGGCCTACGCCGATTGCGTCCGGGGGCGGAAGATGGCGACCGTTCCGAAGTGCCGGTTCGACCTGGAGGTCTGTGGTGGAACGTTCGTCGACGCCCCTTGTGTGATCGACGGCAACCTCGTGAGTGGCCGGACGTTCCACGACCACGGCCACTACGTCGGCCCCTGGATGAAACTGCTGCGGGAGCAACGCGATCGGCGGTAATGCCGCTCATTCTGCGGTCTTAGATAGGTCTCGATCGGAATACGACATAGTCCCAATGGGTCGGTCGCGCAACAACATATTGCAGAGACAGCAGTTAGAGAAAAGACTCGCCTTTTAGGGCCCCCGAGTCAAAAATGCTGTGAATCATGGGTCAGTCTCTCCGTTCCTCTTGTCTGGAACCGACTCCGGCCCGCTTTCCTCATCGCTGCGCGGCCCCACCATGACCTGCCGGTCGATCTGGGGGATAATACCCCTGCTGCTGTTGGTCAGTTTCTCGACGGCGACCTTCGTCTTCGGGGCCGAGGATTCATTCCTTCGCTCCCTGGAGACGCTGTCCACGTCCGGCATGGCCGGCACGGCAGACGGGTTCCGTGCGGCAGAGGCGTCTTACCAGCGTGCCAAGCGACTGGCGGCTGACGATGGTCGCGTCGACTACGCCTGGTCGCTCGTCCTCACTCGTCACCGCAAGTTCGATGACGCCGATGAGGCGAGCCGGAAAGCGATCGAGGCGAAGCAGACCTGCCTCGCGGCCCACACGGCTCGGCTGCGGCACCGCGTTCGAAATCGGAAGTACGACGAAGCGCTCGACATGCTGACAGAATTGGCCGAGCTCACGGCGGACCCGGGGCAGGCCCATCTGACGGCGAAGGAGCGGGCCAGTTCGGCCCGTTGGCTGGGGCGGATTTTCGGATTTCTCACGGGGGCGCTCGGCGACCCGGAGATTGCCGCTTCAGCCCGCCAGCGTGAGCAGGCGATTCGCGGTCACCTTGCTCTCCTGACGAAGGCGTTCGATGAGGGCGTGCAGTCTCTGAGCCTCGAGCATCGCAAGCTTCAGGACGAGATGACCGAGTTGGTGGCGACGGCCGAAGAGAAGCGGACGGAGGCTCTCCGGGCCGGGAACGAAAAGCTCACAAAGATCGAGAACGACTATAAATCGGCCTCTGCCGAGGCGAACTCGACGCAGAAGACGCTGAAAGAGTCCGAGGCGGACCTGGAAGCCAAGCTGACGGGACTTCAGAAGCAGTTCAACAAACTGGCGGAGACCGAGCAGACACTGCTGCAATCGATCGTGGCTCTGGAGCAGACCCAGATCGGGCTCAACATTGATCTCGATCGGATCCGACGTGCCACGATCGACAATCCCCGCCTTAACACCGGCACAGCCGAGTTCGTCATTACCCAGCGGCTCTCGCAGGTCGCGATCGAACTCGAGCTGACGCGGAACAGCCTCGCCCTGGTTCAGGGGCAGAAGGATACGATCACACGGACGGCGGCAGGTCTGTTTCAACAGCGGATGGCGAGTCGTTCGGCACAGCATCAGCTTGCCGGGAACAGCGAAAAGCTATCGGCCAACCTCCAGCGGTGGCAGAAGACCATCCTCGAGCAGAGCAAGAAGATTTCCGAGACCCCCGTTGAGAAGACGGGCCGGGTCTCGGCGATGCGGATGAAGATCCAGAGCTGGGGAACCTATGACCGCAACGATCAGGTCGTGGAACTTGCCGCCCTGATTGACTCCGTATGACATTGCGGTTGATCCCTGCGCTCCCTTGGAAGGTCACATCGGCGAGGTCTCCATGAAAACGAGCTTCCTGAGCGGCGCGCTGCCGTTGATCCTGATCGCCTCGCTCGAGGCGGCTCCTCCTTCCTCCTCGAACGCTCCGGCCGTTCCCGGCCCGTCCGCGCGTCGTTCCGCTCGCCCGGACGACGGGGCGGCAGCCGCGGCCGAGGTCGAGAAGGCACTCGAAAGAGAACTCGCCGGAGACAACACCGCCCGCCAGTCGATTCTGGTCAAGCTCCTTTCGAGCCATCCGGAGAACGCCCAAGCGCACTGGTATCTGGGTGAGATTCGCGTCGGGGACAAGTGGTTGCCGTACGATCGAGTCGCCGATGAAGGGAACCGGTGGAACGAGCTGTATCGCTACGGAGAGGAACGGGCCAAGCGCAAAGACACGGTCGATGACCAGCTCTTCCTGGCGGATGGCGCACGGTCTCACAAGCTGTTCGATCAGGAACGGGCCCACCTGATACAGGTCGTCGCTCGCGACCCGTCGCACCAAGAGGCCCATCGCCGCCTCGGCGACTTCTACTCGGAAGCCGATGGTGTGTGGATTCCGCGGGATCGCTTCGAAGGTGCCGTCCAGTCACAGCGCCGCTGGAT
>JAEYWB010000105.1 GCA_023429275.1 Planctomycetota bacterium | reverse complement strand
GGCTATGGTCAATCTTACCGCGGTTGCCCTTCCGGCCCTGGCGATCCCATTCGCCCAGGGTCCCCTGGGGAGGACTTGCCATCAGCCGGAAAGCGTGACTTCGGACTCCGCGACCTGTCCTGTCAGCGAGCGAGTCTCCTGCTGCGCAGACGCGTGCCGCTCCGGATGCTGCAAGGTCGACTCCTCGGCCCACCCTGAGCCGACGACCCGGGCCCACTCTTGTTGTGGGACCTCGCGGGATTCCTCCGGTGCCGGTTCGCCCGCGGGATGCGGCGGCAGCTGCAGCGGATGTCCCTGCTGTTTCTCGATGCCGATGAGCGTCGCGGCTGTTTCTCCCGCTTCTGCTCTCCGGTCCGACACCGCCGCCACCCCAGTGCTTCTGGACAACGAGCTGGCGTACGGACTCTCTCTTGAGCCGAGTGTTCCCCCTCCGATTGCGACGTGCTGACGAAATCCCGCCGGAAGCGATGTCCGCTTTCGGTCTTCGTTCATACGTCTTCATTCGGAGAACTCTGATGTCTCGTCGAAATCTGTTTGCTGCTGCGCTGTCGCTGGTTTCCGTCGCCGCTGCGGGGATCGCGATGGCGACCCCGGCCGGTTCGAAGTCGGCCGCGAACGGCTGTTGCTGCGGAGCTTCCTGCCCGTGCGTGGTGTGCGTCTGCGGAGCCTGCGACTGTTCGCAGTGCGATGGCAGTCCCTGTGAGGGCTGTGCCTGCTGCGCGTCCGCTCAGGCGGCGACCCGGACGGCGAAAACCGCTTGCTGCACGCAAAGCTGCTGCGCCGCGAAGTAGAGCCGTGATCTGATGCCTGTCGCCGGCCCCGGGGAGGTTGTCGAGTACGACCTCTCCGGGGCCGCGTTCGTTGAGCGTTCCAACATGAGGTTGGAGCGCTGTCGCGATCGGGGTGCGGGTGAAGACTGCGGCGTCCTGGCCTCTCTCGGTTGCCGAATCTGTCGCGGCCGGGACAATAGAGTGTTCATTCGTTCTCACGCGAGAGAGTTCACGCGATGCGCGGCGCCGGTTTGAGGTTGAATGTCGATGTCCGCCGCCACTGGCGTTGTCCCGCCTGTCGGGCGGAGCGCCGCCTCCCGGCCACCGTGACGACGGTGAAGTGTGCCTGCGCCGGCACGCCGCAGATGCAGCTCGTCGAAGGCCAGCGCCGCGACCGGACGCCTGTTCCGCTCCCCGAAATGGTCCTCGAGTTCGACCTGTCCGCCGATCCGGTCACGATCCCCGAAAACCTCCCGGTTCCCGATCCGAACCAGCGGATGGGCCGGCCAGGCCCCCGTGGACGACGTCACGGAGGGCCGGACCAAGGTCCTCCGTCTCAGTCTCCTCAATCAGCGCCCCAGCCGGGTGCGCCGGCAGGTCCCGGTCCTCACTCTCCGGACGAAGGGATGAACGCGGGCCCGTCGCAGGGCCAGGACTCCCGACGGGGCGACTTCCAGCGGAGAGGGGACGGCCCGCCGAACCAGGGGCCGGGACCGAGGTCGCGCCGATCGCGCGACCGGCCGAAACGAGAGGGGGGACAGGCCCCACCCCCTCCCGCTGGTTCCGCCGATTCGAACGAGCTTCAGAATCGCCGTGTGAACGAATCCGCTCCCACGGCGCTCCCCTCCGAGATCACACCGCCCCCGCCTCCCGCTGCGGAGGATTTCGGCGCGGGACTGGAGAATTCCGGGGGTTAGGAAGGCCCCGCAGCCCGAGCGGCTCCCTCGGAAACGAGGCCTCCGTCGATCCGGCCCAGGTTCCTGCCGAAATCCGGACGCGTCGTGCGGGCCTGAACCGCCGAAGCCCGCTCCACTTGCGTCCGATTCACAGGGAACACTTGCCGGCCGCCCGGGTCGGCGGCATGCTGGTTTTCTGCTCGCCCGAATCCTCTTCACCATTTGAAGTCTCCTTCCTGGACTTCAGCAGGTCACCTCGGGCGGGACCGGCTCCTCAGTCGTCCCACCATGATCCTTTCTGCCCGAACCGCAAGCCCGGCCCGCGCCGCGCGCCCCCTCCTGTTCGCCGTCGTCCCGTTCCTGGCACTCCTGGCAGCCTCTCCCTCTCCGGGAGGTGACTGGCCGCAGTGGGGGGGGAGCGACTTCCGGAACATGGCCTCCACGGAGAAAGGGATTCCGGCCCGGTTCGACCCGGGCAAGCGGAAACGGGACAAGCTCGGCGTCGATGTCGCCAGTGCCCGCAATGTCGCCTGGGTGGCCCGGCTCGGGAATGAGAACTACTCATCGCCGACGATCGCCGGCGGCCGTGTCTACGTCGGGACCAACGACGAGACCCTTGAAGATCCGCGGTTCGAAGTGACCGAGGGGGGAGTCCTGATGTGCTTCGACGAGAAGACGGGGTCGACTCTCTGGCAGCTCGTGGTCCCCAGGCTCGAGATCGACCGCTCCAGGGTGAGCGAAGACTTCGACGACATGAAGCTCGGCATCTGCTCGAGTGCGACCGTCGAAGAGGACCGGGTCTACCTCGTCTCGAATCGCTGCGAAGTCCTGTGCCTCGATGCCGACGGCCTCGCGGATGGCAACGACGGGCCGTTCCGGGAAGAGGCGACCTTCTCGGTGAAGCAGGGGGCTGCACCGGTCGAACTGAAGTCGACCGACGCCGATATCCTGTGGCGGTTCGACATGATCCGCGACCTGCCGGTCTTCCCGCACGATGCTTCGAACTGTTCCGTCCTGATCCACGGGGACTACGCCTACGTCGGGACGGCAAACGGTGTGTACGACGGGAAGGTGGTCCTGCCGACGGCCGCCTCCGTCATCGCACTCGACAAGCTCTCCGGAAAGTTCATCGCCCGGGACGACGGCCACATCAGCGCCGACGTCTTCCACGGGCAGTGGTCCTC
>JAEYWB010000020.1 GCA_023429275.1 Planctomycetota bacterium | reverse complement strand
CCCGTCATCCCGCTGACGAACAGCCGCCCCCCCGCGATGACCGCGCCCCCCACTCCGTCTCCGGCAGATGCCGACCAGCGGACATGCTCGGTGTTCGAGAACTCAACCGGCAGCGACCGGGCGTCCTCGGCGATCCCGCTGCTGTTCGGCCCGCGGAACTGCGGCCAGTCTCCGGCGGAGAGGAACTGGGCCATCCCTGCGATCCAGGCGAGGACGAAGCTCCCCCGGATCAGGGCGGCTGCAGGCTGCCGATGCTTCGCGACGGGTTTCCGTGACGTCCTCATGGTCAGGCCTTCTCGGAAGAGTCTCGGGCGGCGAGGCGGACACTGCGCCGCGGTTGGGTTATCTCACTTCGGTGATCTCACGTCATGGGGCTCCGCACTCCGTTCGACGGAGTGGTGCCGGCCGGGTCCAGAGGGGGCGGGCCGACCGGCGGCAGCTCGACTCCCCCGAGCGTCGAGCGGAACTGAAGGCGGATCATGGAACGGGCCCGCTCGACGTCCCGGTCGCGGATCGCGTTCAGGAGCTCCCGGTGCTCCCAGATGATCCGTTCGGCCGAGGCGGGGGTGTTGGCGGCGTGCGGCGCAATCTGGAAGAACTGGACGAGGAGCTGCTGCATGCCGGCGATCATCCGTGAGCCGGTCATCTGAAGAATCAGGGCGTGGAACTCGAGGTCCAGCGAGACGGTCCGCTCGGAATCGGAGTCTTCCCGCAGGGCCTCCTCCATCTGCGTCGTGACCTCGGTCAGCCGGTCGAGCTGTTCCGGAGTGGCCGAACGGATGGCGAGCTCGATGGCGCCGACCTCGATGGCGTATCGCAGCATCGCCAGTTCGTGCCAGTCCTCCTGCGAGCCGACGAGCGAGGGGAGGCTGTTCGAAAGGAGCCGGAGGGGATCCGGATGGCGGACGATGAGCCCCTTCCGCTGCCGCCCCTCGAGAATGCCGAGCGCCTGCAAGCGGCTCACCGCTTCCCGGATGACGGTTCGCGAGGCGCCGTATTCGGCGGCCAGCTGGGCCTCGGTGCGGAAGAGCTCCCCCTCGGCGAGCTGCTCCGTCTGGATGCGTTGACGGATCGCTTCCGCGAGTTCGGTGGCCTGCGACTCAGTTTTCACGGACGCCATAAATCAGATTTTATCGATTTCCTGATTCGCATTCGAGGATGATTGACGCCTGCTGTGCGAATAAATACTATTTATTCAGGTCGCATCGGCAATGGCTCACTCGTCGAGGCAGGATCACGCCTATGGCCTGGCTGGATTGGGTAGTGCTCGCGGCGTATGGCCTGCTGATGCTCGGCGTCGGCTGGTACTACGCCAACCGGAACAAGACGGCGGACGACTATCTCGTCGGCGGCCGGCGGATGTCCCCCGTGATCGTGGGGTTGTCGCTCTTCTCGACGCTCGTCAGCACGCTGTCGTATCTCGCCTGGCCGGGAGAGGTGATCGCCAACGGGCCGATGTTTCTGACCCAGGTCGTCGCTCACCCGCTGACGTTCCTCATCGTCGGCTACGGGCTGATTCCGCTCCTGATGCGGCAGCCGGTGACGAGTGCTTATGAAATCCTCGAAACCCGCCTCGGGATGGGAATCCGCAAGGCGGGGGCGGCCGCATTCCTGCTGCTGCGGCTCGGCTGGATGGCGACGATTCTGTACGCCACGACATCCATCGTCCTGATCCCGATGCTCGGGCTCTCGCCAGACTGGACGCCCCTCCTGTGCATACTGCTCGGGGTCGTGACGGTCATCTACTCGTCCGAAGGGGGGATTCGGGCGGTCATCGTCACGGACGCCGTTCAGTCGATCACCATGTTGCTCGGCGCGGTCGTGACGCTGGTCGTCATTACCTTCCGGATGGGAGGGGTCGATGGTTGGTGGCCGCACACGCGACCCGAGAACTGGCCCGTCCCGAACTGGGGGTTCGATCCGAGTTCGCGGCTCTCGTTCGGGATCGTCGTCTTCTCGACGCTGATGTGGCACGTCTGCACGAACGGTTCGGACCAGATGGCGATCCAGCGATACCTCTCGACGCGGGACGCTTCCACGGCGAGGCGGACCCTGGCGACGTCGCTCATTACCGACTCCATCGTCGTCTCACTGCTGGCAATGACCGGCATTGCGCTCCTGGCCTACTATCGGGCCCACACGGCGGACCTTCCTGCAGGAAAGACCGTCCTTGAAGCGGGAGACCAGCTCTTCCCCCGCTTCATCATGACCCAGATGCCAGCGGGCCTCGCGGGGCTCGTCCTCTCCGCAATCCTGTCGGCCGCGATGTCGAGCCTGGCGTCGGGAATCAACTCGACCTGTGCAGTGCTGGAGCGGGACTTCCTCTCCGGCCTCTCGGGGATTTCGAATGCCGACGGCGCCTCGGTCCGCCGCATGAAGCGCCTGTCGTGGGTCATCGGGGTCGTTGCGGTGGCGTTGAGCCTCCTCAGCACCATCATCAAGGGGAACCTGATCGAGCGGTGCTTCAAGGTCGTGAACCTCCTGACCGCTCCCATCTTCGTCCTGTTCTTCCTGGCGCTCTTCGTTCCCTGGGCCAATGCCGCGGGTGCCTGGATCGGGCTCGCCTCCAGCATCGCCACCGCAGTTGCGATCGCCTACTCGGAAGACCTCGGCCTCAACCTGGGAGTCAGCTTCATCTGGATGATGCCGAGCTCGCTGCTGGTCGGCGTGGTCGCCGGCAGCCTGGTCAGCGCCCTGACCGGAGGGACTCGCAAGACCGGGGAGGTGCATGGATGAACGAGTCCCCGATCGGAGTCGTCGGACTGGGCCTGCTCGGACGGGGGATCGTGGCCAGTCTCCTCGCACGGCGAAGGCCGGTGATCGCCGTCGCCCGCGATCGCGAAGAGCATGCCGCCGCCGTGCCGATCCTCGAACGGATGCTCGATGAGCTGGTCGACCGGGATGAGTTTTCGCCGTCGGATCTCGCGACGTGGCACGAGCGTCTGACGCAGGCGACCACCGTTGAGCCGCTTCGCGACGTCTCGTTCGTCATCGAGAGCGTGACCGAAGACTTCGCGATCAAGCAGGGTGTCTTCGACGAACTCGAGCGGGTCGTCCGGCCGGATGCGGTCATCGCGAGCAACACCTCCGCCATTCCGATCAGCGTCCTCCAGCAGACCCGCCGCCACCCGGAGCGGTTCGTCGGCATGCACTGGGCGGAGCCGGCCCACGCGACCCGGTTTCTCGAGATCATCCGGGGGGAAGCGACATCCGACGAGACGATCGCCCGGACCGCCGACCTGGCCCGGCAGCTGGGCAAAGACCCGACCGTCTGCCGCAAGGATATCCCGGGCTTCGTCGTCAACCGGATCGCGTACGCGATCTACCGCGAAGCGATGCACCTCGTCGAAGAAGGTGTGGCCGACTTCGAGACGATCGACCGGAGCCTGCGAAACACCCTTGGCCTCTGGGCCGCATCGTGCGGTCCTTTCCGGTGGATCGATCTGACCGGGGGGCCCGAGCTCTACGCGAAGGCGATGGAGCGGGTCCTGCCGACGCTCAGCGTCAGCCCCACCGTCCCCCGTCCGATCGCCAGCCTCGCGGCCGACGGCAAGCGGGGAATCATCAATGGCCAGGGATTCTACGACTACACCGCCGCCGATGTTCACGAATGGGAAGAACGGCAGCGGCGGTATGTCTGGCAGACCAAAGAGTGGCTCGACGCCGAGTTCCCGATCGGTGCCGAGCCGTCTCCGCCGTCTCCCTAACCCCAGTGGAAAAGTCCGTCCCGACGTCGCGCCACGGCCTTCGTCCTGTCCGATTCTCGTCAGCGCCTCGCCTCCTTCGGAGAGAACTTATGTGGAAAGTCCTGGCCCCGGCCCTGGTCCTGATGACGCTTCTCGGCTCCGCGCGTGCCGGGGGGGACAACTCCCTCCGGCTGATCGAAGCTCGCAAGATCTGGGACAAGGCGCCCCACAATGCCTTCACCGACCTGACCCGGTTCGAGGGGAAGTGGTACTGCGTCTTCCGTGAAGGGAAGGGGCACGTTTCACCGGATGGCGCCTTGCGGGTCCTGACCTCGACCGACGGCACGACGTGGGAATCCGCCGCGCTGCTGACCTCGCCCGATTCCGACCTCCGGGACGCCAAGATCTGCGTCACCCCCGACGGCCAGCTGATGCTGACGGGGGCGGAGGCGATGCACGACAAGTCGAAGTTCACCCACCAGTCCCTCTCGTGGTTCTCGAAGGACGGCCGCACCTGGACGCCGCAGCACGACATCGGCGAGCCGAACTCCTGGCTGTGGCGCGTCACCTGGCACAAGGGGAAGGCGTACGGGCTCGGCTACGGCGTCGGCAAACCACCAGAGGGGCAATTCGCGGACCTCTACGAAACGGCGGACGGGAAGTCGTTCACGAAACTGGTCAATCGTCTCCGCGAAGAGGGCTATCCGAACGAATCGTCGATCGCCTTCGACGGCGACACCGCCTACTGCCTGTTGCGGCGGGACGGCAAACCGAACTCCGGTCAGCTCGGGATCTCTCAGCCCCCCTATACGGCGTGGGAATGGAAGGATCTCGGGGTCAGGATCGGCGGACCGCACATGATCCGGCTCCCGGACGGCCGGTTCCTGGCCTGCGTCCGGCTGTATGACGTCAAGGTGCGGACCTCTCTCTGCTGGGTCGACGTCAAGGCGGGGACGATCACCGAGGCACTCGCACTCCCCTCGGGAGGAGACACGAGCTACGCCGGTCTGGTCTTTCACGACGGGATCGTGTGGGTCAGTTACTACTCGTCTCACGAAATGAAGAAGACGAACATCTATCTCGCCAAGGTGGCGCTCGCGGACAAGTCGGCGACCGATACGAAGACGAGCGCCGCCCCCGCCGGAAAGGCGGAGCCCCTCCCGATCGGCTCGCGGCGTGAGCTGTTCGTCGACGAAGCGCTGATCGAATCGAAGAAGAACGTCGAGCTGAAGCTCCACCCGCCGACCGCGGGCGACGTCGCGATCGTCTGCGACGCCCCCTGGGAGGGAAACATCTCTGCGTACTACTCGATCTTCCAGGATGGCGACCGCTACCGGATGTACTACCGGGGAGCCCACTTCGACGAGGTGAAGAAGAAGCCGACCCATCCCGAGTTCACCTGCTACGCCGAGAGCCGCGATGGCCTGACGTGGGAGAAGCCGAAGCTCGGCCTGTTCGAGTTCCAGGGGTCGAAGGACAACAACATCGTCTGGGCGGCGAAGGACGACTCGACCCACAACTTTGCGGTCTTCCGTGACGAGAACCCCGCCTGCGCGACCGACGCCCGTTACAAGGCGCTCGCCGGCATGCGCGGCGGGCTGCGGGCCTTCCGCTCCCCGGACGGGATCCACTGGTCGCCGATGAGCGACAAGCCGGTTATCACCAAGGGGGCCTTCGATTCGCAGAACCTTGCCTTCTGGCACCCGGTCCTCCGCAAGTACGTCGAATTCCACCGGCACTTCGTCAAGGGCGTGCGCGAGATCATGGTGGCGACGTCGGACGACTTCCTCACCTGGACCGACCCGGTCGTTCTCGACTACGGCGGCGCGGCCACCGAGCATCTCTACACGAACGCGGTGCTCCCCTACTTCCGGGCGCCGCATCTCTACGTCGGATTCCCGACCCGCTACCAGCCGAAGAACGAACAGGTCGAGCCGATCCTGATGACAAGTCGCGACGGCCTCCACTTCCGCAAGTGGGCCGACCCGCTCATTCCGATCACGGCGCCGAAGGATCGTGACGGCAACCGCAGCAACTACATGGCCTGGGGACTGCTTCAGCTCCCCTCAGATGAGAAGACGATGACCGTCTACGGCACCGAGGCGTACTACGCCGGTCCCGGAAGCCGGCTGCGGCGGTTCACGTTCCGGACCGATGGATTCGTCTCGCTCCACGCCGGGGGAGAGCCGGGAGACGTCACGACGCGGCCGCTCACCGTCGCCGGCGGGGAGTTGTCGTTGAACGTCCAGCCGGGACCGTCGGGACGCGTGCAGGTCGAGATCCAGGATGCAGAGGGACACCCGATTCCCGGCTTCGCCCTCGCGAACTGCCAGCCGATCACGGCGGATTCGATTGACGCCCGGGTGAAGTGGACATCGGGAGCCAGTCTTCCGGCGGCCGTCAAGGGGCCAGTCCGTCTTCGCTTTGTCCTGCAGAACGCCGACCTGTACGCCTTCCAGTTCGTCCCGTAATCCTCCAGCAGTGCATTCCGATCTCCCGGCCGGCGGGCCTTCCCCGCCGGCCCGGTTTCTCGAAA
>JAEYWB010000939.1 GCA_023429275.1 Planctomycetota bacterium | reverse complement strand
TTCCTGATCTCCCCGGCATCGGCGACGGCTCACTCGCTCCGTGAAGGAGAAGTGATCGAAGTCCGCGCGGGAGAGCGGATGATCGAAGGGCCGGTCTGGGTCGTCCCGGGGCATCCGGCAGGATCTGTCACTGTCCATCTCGGCCATGGCCGCAAGCGTGGCGGCAAGGTCGCGGCGCATGGATTCGACGTCACTCCTCTCCGGACCAGCGAGACTCTCTGGGCGATTCCAACGGTCGAGATCCGGAAGGTCGGCCGGCGCGAGCGGCTCGCCTGTACGCAGACGCACGGCACTCTCGAAGGACGCGACGAGGCGGTTTATCGACGGCTGACGTTCGAGGGATTCACGGCTCTCCTGGCTAAAGGTGAGTCCGACGCAATGCACGACACATCGTCTCACGGCGGGGAAGCGGGACACGGAGTGGATCTTCCGACTCTCTACCCCGAATACGCCTATCCCGAACGCGCCTGGGGAATGGCGATCGACCTGACCCGCTGCACCGGATGCAACGCCTGTGTCCTCGCCTGCCAGGTCGAGAACAACGTGCCGGTCGTCGGGAAGAGCGGCGTCCTGATCGGGCGGGAAATGCACTGGCTGCGGATCGACCGCTACTTCGCGGGCGAGCCGGAGAACCCCGAGGTGCTCCAGCAGCCGATGATGTGCCAGCACTGCGAGCACGCCCCCTGCGAAGTGGTCTGCCCGGTCGCGGCGACGTCGCACAGCAGCGAAGGTCTCAACGAGATGACCTACAACCGCTGCGTCGGGACGCGGTACTGCTCGAACAACTGCCCGTACAAGGTCCGGCGGTTCAACTTCCTCCGCTACACCGAGGATGACTCCCCGCTCGCGATGCTCCGCGCCAACCCCGACGTGACGGTCCGGTCGCGCGGCGTCATGGAGAAGTGCCCCTACTGCGTCCAGCGGATCAACGCCGCGCGGATCGAGGCTTCGACCCGGGCCGCGCACGACGGCCAGCCAATGAAGATTGCCGACGGCGCGATCGAGACCGCCTGCCAGACGGTCTGCCCCGCCAAGGCGATCCAGTTTGGAGACATCAGCGACAAAGAGAGCCGAGTCGCCGGGTGGAAGGCCCAGCCGCATGCCTTCGGCGTCCTTTCCGAACTTGGCACGCGTCCCCGCACGACGTACCTCTCGCGGGTCACGAATCCTTCGCCGCGGCTTGCCTCCGGCTCGCCTGCGGATGGCACTCCCCCGCCCGACGCCGCCCGGGAGGCCACATGAGCGAAACCTCCCTGCCGACGCCGGCTCCGCGGACCGGACCGCCGCAGTACGGCGATGTGCCGATCCTCGAGCCGGGGCACAGCTACGCGAGCGTCACCGACCACATCAGCGCGATCGTCCTCCACCGAGGGCTTCCGAAGGGATGGGTCTTCGGGCTCGCGGTGTCGTTTGCCCTGACGATGCTGCTGATCTACGCCCTCTGCTACCTCACGCTCACAGGCACCGGCATCTGGGGGATCAACATCCCGGTCGGCTGGGGCTTTGCGATCGTCAACTTCGTCTGGTGGATCGGCATCGGCCACGCCGGGACGCTGATCTCGGCGGTGCTCCTCCTGCTGCACCAGGAATGGCGGACGTCGATCAACCGCTTCGCCGAGGCGATGACCCTCTTCGCCGTCGCCTGCGCGGGGCTCTTCCCGCTGTTCCACATGGGACGCGTCTGGCTCTTCTACTGGCTGTTTCCCTATCCCAACACGATGGGGATCTGGCCGCAGTTCCGCAGCGCCCTCGTGTGGGACGTCTTCGCCGTCTCGACCTACGCAACGGTCTCGCTGATGTTCTGGTTCGTCGGGCTCATTCCCGATCTGGCGACCCTCCGCGACCGGGCGACGAGCCGCTTCGGAAAGATGTTCTACGGCTTCTTCTCGATGGGCTGGCGGGGATCGGCCCGGCACTGGCATCGATACCACGTCGCCTACCAGCTCCTCGCGGCGATCGCGACGCCGCTCGTGGTCTCGGTGCACACGGTCGTGAGCTTCGACTTCGCGACCGCGCAGCTTCCGGGGTGGCACAACACGATCTTCCCCCCGTACTTCGTCGCCGGTGCGGTCTACAGCGGTTTCGCGATGGTGCTGACCCTCTCGATTCCGCTCCGGGCGATCTACGGGCTGCAGGACTTCATCACCCTGCGGCACCTCGACAACATGGGGAAGATCATGCTCGCGACGGGGCTGATCGTCGCCTACGGCTACGCCATGGAACTCTTCATGGGGTTCTACAGCGGCAACCTCTTCGAGCAGTACGCGATGTGGAACCGGGCCTTCGGTCCGTACGGCTTCTTCTACGCGATGCTGATCCTGTGCAACGTCCTGACGCCGCAGCTGCTCTGGTCGAAGCGGATCCGCACGAACCCGACGATGCTGTTCGTCATCTCGATCGTCGTGAACGTCGGGATGTGGCTGGAACGGTTCGTCATCGTCGTCGTCAGCCTGCACCGGGACTTCCTCCCGTCGAGCTGGGGGATGTACGAAGCGACCCGCTGGGACTGGGCGACCTACATCGGCACGATCGGAATGTTCTTCGCCCTCCTGCTCCTGTTCGTCCGCTTCCTGCCGATGGTTTCGATCTTCGAGATGCGCGAACTCGTCGAGAAGACGACGCCGGAACCGGCCAGTCCGCGGGACAAGACGGAGGGTGAGGCATGAGCGGCAGCACCCCGTCACTGCCGAACGGTCCGCTCTACGGCGTCGTCGCGGCGTTTCACACGCCGGCCGAGCTGATCACCGCCATCCGCGCCGCCCGCGGAGCGGGATATCGACGCCTCGACGCCTACACCCCGTTCCCCGTCGAAGATCTCCACGAGGAGCTGGGACTGCACCATTCGCGTCTGCCGCTGTTCGTCTTCGGCTGCGGCGTACTGGGAGCGATCTTCGGCTACGGGTTGCAGTACTACTGCGCCGCAATCGCCTATCCGCTCAACATCGGCGGGCGCCCGCTCCACAGCTGGCCGGCATTCATCCCGGTGACGTTCGAGACGACGGTCCTCTTCTCCGCCCTGGCGGCGGTCTTCGGAATGCTCGCCCGGAATGGACTCCCTGCGCCGTATCACCCGCTGTTCCACGTCCCCGACTTCGAGTTCGCGAGCCGGGACCGGTTCTTCCTCTGCATCGAGGCGACCGATCCGCAGTTCGATCCCGAGAAGTCGAGCGAGTTCCTTCGCGGCCTTCAGCCCCCTCCCCTCTCGGTGAGCCTCGTCCCGCAATGACTCCGGCCGGCCGACCATCGACGTCGCAGGTCCCCCGCCCCGGGCGAGGCTGGACCGCTGCGCTCGTGGCCGGTGCGATGGCCACGGCGGCAGGCTGCCACCAGGACATGTACGACCAGGTGAAGTACGAGCCGCTCGAACCGAGCACCTTTTTCGCCGACGGCATCAGTTCCCGGCCGCTCGAGCCGGGGGTCGTTCCGCGCGGCAGCCTTGAAGAGAATGAGGTGATCGCGACCGGACGCGACGGAAAAGAGTATGTCGCCCAGATGCCGGTCCCCCTGTCGCGCGAGCTCCTGACACGCGGCCAGGAGCGGTTCACGATCTACTGCACACCCTGTCACGGACAGGCGGGCTACGGCGACGGCATGATCGTCCAGCGCGGGTTCCGGCGTCCGCCGTCGTATCACACCGATACCCTCCGCGGCATCGCCGACGGCCGGATCTTCGACGTCGTCTCCAATGGTTTCGGAAGCATGCCGCGGTTCCGGGACCGGATTCCGGCCGGGGACCGCTGGGCGATTGTCGCGTATGTCCGGACGCTCCAGCTGAGCCAGAGCGCTTCGCCGGAAGATCTCACAGCCGCGGAGCGGACGAGTCTCGAACAGTCAGGCGCGGATCGGGCGGCGTCCGGTAAGACCGTCGCCCCGGGAGGTGCGCCATGAACGGCCTCCCCGCGTCAGGTCTCGAGCAGCTGGTCCCGGCGCATCCACTCTTTCAGGGAGTGCTGGCAGCGGCTGTCGGCGACGGAACGCCTCTCTGGAGCGGCGATACGCTCCTGCGGAGTTTCCTGATCGGCTGGCTCTTCTGGCTTGGCATCTCGCTCGGCTCGCAGGCGCTCGTCTGGCTCCACGAGCTGACCGGCGGAGCCTGGGGACGGGCGATCCGGGCCGATGTCGAGGCGGCCGGGCAGACTCTGCCGCTCCTGCTTCTTGGTCTGATCCCGATCCTTCTCGGACTGCCGGTGCTCTACGCCTGGGCGAGGCCGGAGGCGATGGCCCACGATCCGATCCTCGCCCGCAAGGCGCTCTGGCTAAACCCGACCGGGTTCATCGTCCGCAGCCTGTTCTACGGCATCTCCTGGATCGTCATGAGTGCCTGGATCCGGGCCGTGCGCCGACGGGCGCAACGGGAGCCGACCGAAGAGAACGAACGAATCGTGAGGGCTCGTTCTGCCCAGGGGCTTCTCCTGTACGGGCTGACGATGACCTTCGCCGCGATCGACTGGGGGATGTCGCTGGAGCCCCACTGGTACTCCGGGATTTACGGCGTGATCTTTATCATCGGCCAGGCCCTGGCGGGGCTCGCCTTCGCCGTCCTGATGGGGACGTTCGGTCCTTCACGGCCTCCCGTGGACAGGCCACTCTGGCCGAAGCGGGATCTGGGCAACCTGTTGCTGGCGTTCACGATGCTGTGGACCTACGTCTCGTTCTCGCAGTTCCTCATCATCTGGTTCGGCGACCTTCCGGAAGAAGTGGTCTACTACACGCGGCGGAACGCGCTCGGGTGGGAATGGCTCGCACTGCTCCTCGTCTCTCTGCACTTTGCCGTCCCGTTCCTGCTGCTCCTGAGCGGCGACGTCAAGAGCCGGGCTCGCCTGCTGGGGATGATCGCGTTCGGCCTGCTCGTCATGCGGTGGTTCGACGTCGTCTGGCACGTCGAGCCCGCCTTCGGCCCTTCGAAGCCGGAGTACCTCCTGTTGCACGCCTCGATCGCGCTGGCAATAGGAGTCATCTGGTGGCCCGTCTTCCTCTGGCGGCGGAGTGCGGTGAAGCGGATGTGGCCCGTCGAGCCGATGGCCGCGGCGGAGGTGCACCATGGATGACCCCCGGCCGAACGATCTCCCGTTCGAGGCGTCTCCGAACGAGACGCCTCCGGTCGACGCTCCTCCGGCTGAGCCGGTCGCCCCGCCGACGGCCCACGAGGAGTCGGATGTCGACACCGGCGCACTCGGCTGGTTCCTGGCGATCATGACGGTCTCGCTGCTGATCGTCGGAGGACTCGTCTACTGGCAGTACCGGCGGTTCGAACGGCTCGCCCGGGCCAACGACCCCGAGCCGCTCCCTCGGGCCGATCAGCGCGAACCTCCTCCTCCCCCCCACCTGCAGGTCAACGAGGTCGAGGACATGACGCGGCTCCGCGACGAGCAGACGGCGCTGCTTCACCGGACAGAATGGGTCGACCCGCAGGCCAAACGGGTCCGCATCCCGATCGAGCGGGCAATGGAGATCGTCGAACGGGATGGTCTCCGCCGCTGGCCGGCACCGCCGGCAGCCGCCGAGGAGACTTCGAGACCAATGAGAGACCCGAAGGATCAGGATCAGTCCGCTCCTGAAACAGGGCGCAACAGCGGAGGAACGCGATGACGCCCCGTTCCTCGTCACCTCCGTTCGGACGATGGGTTCTCACGGGACTCGTCCTCGCGATCGCATGCGCACCGCCAGCCCGGGGAGAAGAGAGTCCGTCGTCGACGACATCGGCCGCGCCGGACACTCCCAGGACGATCCTGTCGGAGGTCCGGTTCGAGCAGCGGCTCGGCCAGGCACTCTCGCTCGACACTACGTTCCGGGACGAAACGGGACGGCAGATCCGCCTCGCGGAGTGCTTCGATCACGGCCGGCCGGTCATCCTGACGCTCGTCTACCACGAGTGCCCGATGCTCTGCAACCAGGTCATGGGCGGGCTCATTACCGCGCTCAAGGGGCTGGACTTCGCCCCCGGCAAGGAGTTCGACGTCGTCATTCTCAGCATCTCCCCCAGTGAATCCCCCGAGAAAGCAATGAAGAAGAAGCGGGGCTACCTCGCCCGCTATGCCCGCGATCCGGACGGAAGCGCCTGGCACTTCCTGACCGGGACCGAAGAGTCGATCCGGAAGATCGCCGATGAGGTCGGCTACCACTACAGGTATGACCCGAGTTCGGGCCAGTACGCCCACGCGAGCGGCATCGTCGTCCTGACTCCGGGTGGGGTCGTCTCGCGGTACTTCTTCGGAATCGACTATGCGACGCAGCCGCTCCGTCTCGCCCTGATCGAGGCGGCCGACCGGCGGATCGGCAGCCCGGTGGACCAGATCCTGCTCCTCTGTTTTCACTACGACCCCGCCACAGGGAAATACAGCCTCGCGGTGATGCGACTCCTCCAGGTTGTGGCATGCGTGACGGCGTTCGTCCTCGCCCTGTTCATTGCCCGCTCACTCCGGCTGGAGCGAAAGGAGGTCCCCGATGGAACGGAATGACCTTCAGCTCTTTCCGGAAGCCGCCTCGTCGATCGCGAGCCGGGTCGATTCGATCTTCTGGTTCATGACGGGACTGACGGTCCTGCTGAGCGGCCTCATCGCCCTGGCGATCGTCTTCCTCGGGATTCGCTACCGCCGCGGCTCGAAGGTCGACCGCTCGCAGTACGTCCCGCCGCTCTGGCTCGAGCTCTCCTGGATCCTCGTGCCGATCCCGATCCTGCTCTTCATCTTCGTCTGGAGCTCCGAGCTGTTCCTCGAGATGCAGCGACCGCCGGCGGATTCGATGGAGATCAAGGT
>JAEYWB010000909.1 GCA_023429275.1 Planctomycetota bacterium | reverse complement strand
GAAGAGCGGAGACGCCCAGGCCGCTTCGGGTGAAGAAGGAGCTTCGCCATCCCCCGCACCTCGCCCCGAACAGGGAGCGGGGGGCGGTTACCAGGGGGGCGGCGGCTACCAGCAGCGTCCCTTCCGCGATCGCCCCAACTACCAGGACCGCGGAGGCGGAGGGGGCGGCTACCAGGGTGGCGGCGGCGGCTATCAGGGCCGCGGCGGTTACCAGGGTGGTGGAGGTGGCTACCAGGGTGGCGGCGGAGGCCGTTACCAGCAGGGTGGCCCCCGTGGCGGCCAGGGGGGCGGCTACCAGGATCGCCAGCAGCAGTTCAATGCCCGCCGTCCTCCCAGCCGGGGGGGCATGCCGACCGCCAAGTACCAGCGGAACGCTCCGCCGGTCGACATGGGCGTGGTGCAGTCCGGCACCCTCGAGGGGGTCCTGGAGCTCCATCCCAAGGGATACGGCTTCCTCCGCGACGCGTCGAATGACTTCGGCGCCCGCGAGACCGACGCCTTCGTCTCCAGCTCGTTCGTCGAGCGGCATCATCTCCGCGAGGGGATCCTGCTGAAGGGAGAAGTCGGCCCGGGAAGCCGTGGCCAGGGTCCGCGGCTGTTGTCGATCGAGTCGATCGATAACAAGCCGATCGAGGATTACGAGGCTCTCAAGCACTTCGACACGCTGACGGCGATCAACCCGTTCGAGCAGATCAAGCTCGAGAGCGGCCCGACGCCGATCAGCATGCGGGTGATGGACCTCCTCTGCCCGATCGGCAAGGGTCAGCGGGCGCTGATCGTCGCCCCGCCCCGCAGCGGTAAGACGATGCTCCTGCAGGACATCGCCAACTCGGTTTCGAAGAACCATCCCGAGATTCACCTCATCGTGCTGCTCATCGACGAGCGGCCCGAGGAAGTGACCGAGATGAAGAAGAACGTCCGGGGCGAGATCATCGCCTCGTCGATGGACCGCGATATCGAAAGCCATGTCCGCATCAGCCAGCTGATCGTGGAGCGGGGCAAGCGGATCGCGGAGCAGGGGAAAGACTGCTTCATCCTGCTCGACAGCATCACCCGCACGGCCCGCGCGTTCAACAAGTGGGTCGGCGGCGGCCGCGACGCCAAGATTCAGACCGGTGGCCTCGACGTCCGGGCGATGGAAATCCCCCGCAAGATGTTCGGAACCGCCCGCCGGTTCGAAGAAGGTGGCTCGCTGACCGTCTGTGGCACGTGTCTCGTCGACACGGGGAGCAAGATGGACGACGCGATCTTCCAGGAGTTCAAGGGGACGGGGAACATGGAAATGGTCCTCAGCCGCGACCTGGCCGACCGCCGCATCTGGCCGGCCATCGACATCACCAAATCGGGAACTCGCCGCGAGGAAAAGCTCCTCTCCCCCGAGGTCTTCGAAGGGGTGACAATGCTCCGCCGCAGCCTGATCAACATGAACCCGGTCGAAGCGATGGAACAACTCAGCCGCACGCTGGCGAAGTTCCCATCGAACAAGGAGTTCCTGGAACGCCTGAAGAACATCCTGTAGGCGACTCAGGACGGAAATCGACGACTGTCATCGAATCCCTCGGCCCGGAAACGGGCCGGGGGATTTTTCTTGTCCGGCGGACTGGAGCACGACACGTCACGGGCCGCAGTCTTCGAATGGTTACTTACGGAGTACTCCGTAGATCGACGACGGTTGTGAAGCCGTTCGATATTCGTACTATCTCTACGTAGTTGATGCTTGTTGGGGAGACCCCAACGCGGCGACGCTGTTGGCCATGGCGTTGCCGTAGATCTCATTCACGGTGGGCAGCCGTGGCGTGGCCTGCGCGGGGAGTGGTGCCGATCCCATGTCTCTGAAGTGGAAGTTCATCGAGAGCGGCCTCGGGCGCGCTCGCAACTCGCAAGTCGAAAAGTTCTTCAAGTCGGACGCCGTCGCGGATCGCGCCACGGCCGTCATCCGCGAAGGAATCCAGAACTCGCTCGACGCGTCCAAGGGCACGCCGATTCGTGTCCGCATCGCCCTCGGCTCTATCCCGGCCGAGAAGATGCGGCCGTACTGTGCCGGCCTCTTCCCTCATCTGGACGCGGTGCGCAAGAAGTTCCCCCATATGCCCAAGTCGGACGACGAAGTCCCGTATCTGGTCTTCGAGGATTTCAATACGAAAGGGCTGACCGGCGACGCAGAGCAGTGGAAGCCGATCGAAGACGTAAAGAATCCGTTCTTCAACTTCTTTCGCGGCGAAGGAGTAACTGATAAGTCTGATAGTGCTCGCGGCCGTCACGGTGTCGGAAAGATGGTCTTTACGGTTGCGAGCAATGCACATTGCATCTTCGGATTGACAGCGACCGATGACGCTCCGCCCCGATTGATGGGAACCTCGACTCTCGTTCTGCATGAGTGTGCGAAAGTCTCTTACACTCCCGACGGATGGTTTGGTGGCACCAGGTCCATCCCCAAGATGGGTGATCTTGTAGTCCCGACGACGGATTCGTCGGACATCGCGACATTTTGTGCGACGTTCGATGTCAGCCGAACGACCGAAAGCGGTCTTTCTATCGTCGTTCCGTGGAGGGTTGAGGCTCTCGATCGGAAGGCAGTCGTACATGCTGTAGTTG
>JAEYWB010000899.1 GCA_023429275.1 Planctomycetota bacterium | reverse complement strand
GGTGGGGCAAACAGGTGGGCAACAATGCAGGACTTCAACAGTAGGAGTGGTCCGGGGAGTTGTCAAATCTCAGTTTCGGACGCACCGGTCCTGGCGCTGTGTGCGAGCCTCGGCGGCCAGGGCGTGGTGAGCTGGGTGAGAGGCTCCGTTGCCGAGTCTCTCGCAGAGGAAGCAATGGTCCGATTTCGTCTGATCAGCGGGATCCCTTCGCTCTCACTTCGGTGGCGGACTCAATCTGTGCCATGAGCCAGCGATTGATCGATCGGGCGAGTGCCGACTTCGAAGATCCGCTGACGGTCTCGATGTTGAGTTCGGATCCGTAATGCTTCCGGAACTCCCTGATTTCCGCTTCGTGGGAGATGACCAGCACCGGAGAGGCTGGACCGCTCCGCTGGAGGTGCCGGGAGATCGGTGATGCGTCGGTTGCCGGCTCGATCAGGATGGCTCCGGCAAAACGTTCCGGCGACGTGCGCAGGATATTCGCGGCCATTGCTGCTCCATCGGCACGCCCAGCCAGGAAGATGCGACGGGGATGCACGGCAACCTCGGCGGCAACTTCCGTCACGGATTCACCGACGTACTCGAGTGCCTGCCAGAGATCCTCCTGCGATGTTCCCCAACCGTCCTGGCCGCTGTGTGGCGGGCGAAGCGAGATGGCCAGAGCGTTCCGCGGCGAGATCAGCGGGAACCAGGTTTTCGCTTCGAAGCCCGCGGTGGAGCCTTCCAGCCAGACGACGACCGGATACCGGTAACCGGGCTCGAAGTTTTCCGGAACGAACACCGCCGTCCCGACACCGCGCAGCCATGTGGCCCGGTTGTAACCCAACTCCTTCGAATCAAGTGCCGAATCCGGCCGATTCATCTCGGTAACCCCCTCGTGAACTGGTTGGACCGTCTCTCACGTCTTCCGCGGTCCGCCCCGCTGGCGGATCCGCACGAGAGAAACTGGTCTCCTATACCGGCACACAGGAGTCCGGGAGACGACGGAAGCAGCCGCCGCGCCAGGAGGGGGACCAGAACCGCGGATTTCGGTCTGTAGCGGCTGACGGGGATGATGTGATCAGGGGCCTTATCAATCTGTTCAGCAGCAGCTATCGCCGCCAGGAAAGCGCCAACTCAGGATTGGCGGGCGGGCTTCCGGAATGACCTCCTGTCTCTCACCCGAGAGAGCCTGAGAGCCGATCGTCACTGCTGGGGCGCGGATCTGGCCGGTTCCCGGAAGAGCAGTTGGGCCAGCTCATAAAGACTGGCCTTCCAGACGCGAAAGTCGTGATCTCCTCCCGGATACACTCGATAGAGATGCGGGACCTTCGCCTCTGTCAGACCGGTGTGAACACGCTGGCTGATGTGGAAGAGACTGTCCCGGTCGCCACACGAGACGTAGAGCAGCCTGAGACTCTTCTCCATCTGAGCGGGGTTGCGGATCAGTTCGCTGTTCGGACGGGTATTGGGCGCGGACGAGAACCCTCCCACCCAGGCGAACTGGTCGAGGTGGCCGAGGCCGATGTTCAAGGACTGGCCGCCCCCCATGGAGAGCCCCGCCAGCGCTCTGGACTCCCGGTCCTTCCTGACGGAATAGGTCTTCTCGATGTGCGGGATGAGGTCGTCGAGAAGATCCTTCTCGAACGCTGCGAACGCCGGGGATTGTTTGGGAATCGGGTCACGCGCGGTGACGGTGGTCGAGGCCCGCCCGTTCGGCAGGACGACGATCATCGGCGTCGCTTTCGAGTCCGCCAGCAGGTTGTCGAGGATCACCTCCGGCGAGCCGTGGCGAACCCACTCGTTCTCGTCGCCGCCGATTCCATGAAGAAGATAGAGGACCGGAAGCGGTTGCTCCGGAGAATAGCCGGGAGGGGTATACACCCGCGCCTTGCGGGCTGCTCCGACGGTCTGTGAGGGATACTCGATCAGCTCGACCTTCCCGCGCGACACTCCCTCTCGTCGCACGTCGAATCCTGCCGGAGGGGGCACGGCTGCCGGTTCCTCAGCCCGTGCGGGGAGCGAGAAGGGCGAAGCGAGGATCGCGAAGACAACAAGATTGCGGACCACAGTTCACCTCGATCTCTCGGTTGGATAATCCCTGGCGGTGGCAGCCCGGGGGAAATTCATCGGCGACCTGCCGCAGCTTCGAGTGCCATAGAACGTAGTTCCTTGCGGAGCATTTTGCATGGGTATCGAGTGATCGCATGGCAACGCCATTCGTCGACGGAGTGGCCGACTCGGCCCCCCTGTCACTGCTGGATTGTGCGAGGAAAAATCGCTCCAGCCATCGGGCCCCAGTGATGGTCTCACGGCGCATGGTCGCGTCCCGTGCTGTCTGGTTCCCAGCAGGGAGTGGTATCCTTTCCGTCGAGCTTCGATTCTGCGGCCCGTTGAGGCGAGTGATCATGTCAGCCCTTTCTGTGTCCCGTTGCGCCGGACTCTCGCTCATTCGGCTCGTCCTATTCGCCCTGGCCATCGCGACACAGCCGCCGGCCGTTTCCGCGGCAGACGTCCCTAACGCGGCGGAGGTGTTTGCCCCCGGAAAGGTCTGGCAGGTCCACATCACCCTGTCGGCCGAAGAGTGCGCCGCCAT
>JAEYWB010000869.1 GCA_023429275.1 Planctomycetota bacterium | reverse complement strand
CTCCTGATCTTCCGGGCGGACGACGCCGACGGCCTGGCCGCGGCGGCTGCTGATTCCGTAAAGGGCCGACTCCGCAACGACATTGAACGAGTGGAGCATCCCGGCGACATCCCGTACCGGCGACCGCTTGATGCGTCGCTCACCCACCGGCTGTGTCGGGTTGTCAAAGTCGGTGTAGTAGTAGTCTCGCCCCGCCCGGACCACATGGCCGAGATGACAGTCGCCGTGGATCCGCGTCCGGTAGGCTCGAAGGGGCCGCTCGACCATCTTGTGGAACATCGCGTCGATTTCACCGTGACGCTCCAGGAGCGACCGGGCCGTGTCGCGGGCCTCCTCGGGAATCTGCGATTCCGAATGATGGATCTCCCGCAGGACCCGCTGCATCAGGTTGCGGAAGGACTGATAGACCGACCGTTGCGACTGGAGGCTGTACGCCTCGGGCGTGAACTGCGGCAGATCGACGGCGGAGATCGCGGCCCGATGAACGTCGGCCAAGCGGGCCCCCATCGTCCGGACTTCGTTGAGATAACTCCCCAGGGTCCCGATGACATCCGCCACGAGCTCTCCGGGCGGAGTCGGCGTCTCGGCAGACGGCGGATCGCGAAACTCGGCCGGGAGGGACAGGACCCGCTCGTAGAACCGGCTCAGCTCCTCCAGCCCGAGCTGCCATGCGGTCACGTCTGTCGGCAGAAGGGTCTGGAGAGTCGCCATCACGAGGGGATCGTCCCGATGGCGACGGTACTCGAGACTGCCGAGCCAGTGCGGGACCGCGGTCAGGTCCGTCTGTTCCGACAGCCATCGTCCGAGGGCCAGTTCCGGCGAAGGGGTCTGATCCAGTCGCAGGAACTCCGTCAGGGCGTACTGCTCGCCGAGGATCGCGCTGAGCGAAGAACCGCCGCCGGAGATCGCGAATCCCGCCGGGATCTCCTCTGGCGAGGCCGCCGCCGGCTTGCGATGGACGCCGACCAGCTCCGCCGCTTCCCCGCCGGTGAGGTGTCCCGCGTCGACCTCCCCGCCGGCGAGGATCATCCGCGCCAGGGCCTGGTGGAACTCCGGCCTGGAACGGGCATCGACGAGGCAGCCGCTCGCCCGGCCCGTGACCCGGGCGAGGACGATCCGCCCCAGGTCGCTTGCGGGTGTGTCGATGGCCGACTCATCTGTCAGGAGGAGCGGCAGCCAGGTCTGATCCGACTTCACGCCGGGAGAATCGCTCTCCAGCATCAGGATCTGGACGAGCGTCTCGGGGTCTTCCGATTCGGGGGCTGCCGGCATAGGGAGCGTAATGACATCGGTCACCCGGACACGTCGGATCGGCCGGCCGTGCCGCGGACGCGAGATCGACTCGGGGAGGAACCCGACGAGGATCGACTCGAGCTGGTCAATCGCCGGGTCCTTTGCAAGCTCGCTCCAGGGGGAGCCGAGCCGGACTGTCGGCAATTCGCTCACCTCGACCGTCGTCGGTCGGACAGCCTCCCTGGTCACCTGGAACCAGTAGAAGGAGTGCGGCCCGAGCATCATCGGATAGGGCGTCTTGCCGATGATCGGGAATCGCGTCGCCCCGAAGAGCTCGACGGGGACGCTCCCCTCGAGGGCCGACAGGTCGAGCTCCGCGCACTGCACGAAGCGCGAGAGGTTCGCGACGACGAGAATTGTTTCCTCTTCGGTCGTCCGCAGGAACGCGAGGATGTGCCGGTTGAGGGGCCGGAGAAACTCGAGCTTCCCGCGGCTGAACGCCTTGTGCGAACGCCGGAGTCCGATGAGCCGCTTCGTCCACCAGAGGAGCGAATTGAGGTTGTTCTGCTGAGCTTCGACGTTGATCGCTTCGTAGTGATACTCGGGGTCGATGATGACCGGCAGGTAGAGCTTCTGCGGGTTCGCACGCGAGAAGCCGGCATTGCGGTCGGCTGACCACTGCATCGGAGTCCGGACCCCGTTGCGGTCCCCCAGATAGATGTTGTCTCCCATGCCGATCTCGTCGCCGTAGTAAAGTACCGGCGTGCCGGGGAGCGAGAACAGCAGCCCGTTCATGAGCTCGATGCGGCGGCGGTTGTTTCCCAGCAGCGGCGCGAGACGGTGGCGGATTCCGAGGTTGATCCGGGCCCGCGGATCGGTGGCGTACGCCTGGTACATGTAGTCCCGTTCCTCATCCGTCACCATTTCGAGCGTCAGCTCGTCGTGGTTGCGGAGGAACATCGCCCACTGGCAGTTCTCCGGGATCGCCGGGGTCTGCTGCATGATGTCGTTGATCGGCAGCCGGTCCTCCATGTGCATTGCCATGAAGAGCCGCGGCATCACCGGGAAGTGGAACGCCATGTGGCATTCATCCCCGTCTCCGAAATAGGCGACGGAGTCTTCGGGCCACTGGTTGGCCTCGGCGAGCAGCATCCGGTCCGGGAAGTTGTCGTCGACATGCTTGCGGAGCGACTTGAGATAGGTGTGGGTTTCCGGCAGGTTCTCGCAGTTCGTTCCCTCGCGCTCGAAGAGGTAGGGAATGGCGTCGAGCCGCATGGCGTCGACCCCCATGCCGAGCCAGAAGTCGACGACGGGAAGCAGCGCCTGCCAGACGGCGGGGTTGTCGAAATTCAGATCGGGCTGGTGGGAGTAAAAGCGGTGCCAGTAGTAGGCCTGCGCGACCTTGTCCCATGCCCAGTTCGACGTCTCGAAGTCTTTGAAGATGATCCGCGCGTCCCGGTACTTCTCCGGGTTGTCGGTCCAGACATAGAAGTCCCGCTCCACGGACCCGGGAGGGGCGCGGCGGGCCCGCTGGAACCAGGCGTGCTGGTCGGACGTGTGGTTGATGACGAGCTCGGTGATGACCCGGAGGTCCCGGGCATGGGCGGCGTCGAGAAACTCGCGGAAGGAGTCGAGCGTTCCGTAATCCTTGTGGACCGCCATGTAGTCGGCGATGTCGTAGCCGTCG
>JAEYWB010000826.1 GCA_023429275.1 Planctomycetota bacterium | reverse complement strand
CCGGAATACGGGTCCAGGCCTGTGGCGACTGCCACCTGCTGAACTTCGGCCTGTTCGCAACGCCCGAGCGCAACCTGATCTTCGACATCAACGATTTCGACGAAACTCTCCCCGCACCGTGGGAGTGGGACGTCAAGCGCCTGGTGGTCAGCTTCGCCGTCGCCGCACGCGATATCCAACTCACCGACAAGCAAGCCCGAACTGCCGCAATTGAGTGCGTTCGCGCCTACCGGGAGCAGTTGCGGGAATTCTCGAAGATGAGTCCGCTGGACGTCTGGTACCACCGCCTGGATGCCCGGACGATGATCGATTCGGCACCCGATGCCAAGACCCGGGAGAAGAGGAAGGCTGTCATCGCCAAGGCCCGGCATCGCATCAGCGAGTATCTTTATCCCCAGATCAGCGAGGAGGTGGGAGGGCGACGGCGTCTGGTCGATCAACCGCCGGGCATGTTCCATGTCACGAAAGAGCGCGAGCCGGAACATCACGCCATCGTCCAGGAAGCCCTGGACCAATACCGCTTATCCCTGCCGGACGAGCGCCGTGTCCTGTTTGACCGGTACAGCCTGGAAGACATTGTGGTGAAAGCGGTCGGCATCGGCAGCGTGGGCACACTCTGCTTTGTGGGATTGTTTCTGTCCGCAGAGAATCATCCTTTGCTGCTGCAATTCAAACAGGCCTGTCCCTCCGTGCTGGAGCCGTATGCGGGCAAGAGTCAGTATGACAACCACGGCCAACGCGTCGTCGTGGGGCAACGCCTGATGCAGTCCGCCAGCGACATTTTTCTGGGATGGACGCGTGGCCGCTACGGCCGCGACTTCTTCATTCGCCAGCTCAGGGACATGAAGATGTCCGCGCGAATTGAGGAAGGCGCCTCGGCCAAAGAGTCGCTGCTCTACGCCGAAATGTGTGGACGGACTCTGGCTCACGCCCATGCCAGGTCCGGCGATGCGGCACTGATCAGCGGCTACCTCGGCAAGGCGGATGATTTCGACCAGGCGGTCGGTGAATTCGCTGTCGCGTACGCTGACCAGAATGAGAAAGATCATGCAGCACTGGTGGCAGCAGTGAAGGCGGGGAAGGTCGTAGCGTTGGTGGAGGAAGATTTGGTTTGAGAAGCGGTGGTTTCGGCGTTGCCCTGCGGGCGGGGCTGCTCCGGGCTCCGCTATCGCTCGGTCCAACTGCCGCTTTAGCGATTGTGTGGGACGTCGAGATTAGCCAGGAACTCCTCGCCCTCAGAGGACATACAGCGGACGTATGGAGTGTCGCATTCAGCCCTGATGGCCGGCGAATCGCGACGGGCGGCAACGACAAAACGGTAGCTGTTCGATTGCGCGACGAGCCGCTCCGTGGCTCTGCTCCCATGTTGCCGGGTTCCCCGCCCAACGCGCTGAATCGATACCCATCAGAATCTGGTCCGCCAGCGACCGACTGAGCAGTCAGCTGGTCACTCCTAGTGTTTTCGCTTGCGAAATGCCCGCTGTTGCCGTGGCACGGGGTTTGCCCAACTGTCGAATACCCCCTGATCGAAGTTCAAAAACAGACGGAAACACAAGTCTTTACTGGTGGAAGCGGAGGTCATCATGAACCCGCAAGCAGCTTACTTCGGAGGGGCGGTCGCAACGCGAGGGACAACGGCGATCAGGCGAGGCCCGCTGCAGGATTTTCTCTCGGCGCGCCGCAGGACGCTGGCGAACTCAACCCCGAGCAACTGGCGCGAAGCGACCGGCGTCATGTCTCTCTCCCTGGCAATGGTGGCGTTCCTGTTCATCAGGACTCCGCAGCGGCTTGATGGAGATTCGCTCCCCGCAGCCTCCTCCGCCTCGGTCGCGTCTGCCGCGGCCCTGCCGGAAGGGGCTCCGACGAAAGCCTCCGTTGCCCTGGACTCGACACCGAGCACGGAGCCGGTTGTTCCGACTCCCGTCCTGACCGACGAACGCCTGACCGGCGAGCGGGCACTCAGCGTCTGTGCGGCGCTCCTCAAGCAGGGGGTCGCCGAGTTCGAAAAGCATCCCTCCTACACGGCAAAGTTCTTCAAGCAGGAGCGGATCGGCGGCACCCTTCATGAAGGGGAAGAGATCGACCTTAAGCTGGCTCACGAGCCTCTCCAGGTCTACATGAAGTGGCGGTCAGGGCTGAAGGGGCAGCAGGCGATCTACTCCGAAGAGAAATATGATGGCAAGCTGCTGGTCCAGCCGGGGGGAGTCGCCGGCCGGCTCTGCGGGGTCCTGCAGTTCGATATCGATGGGGACGAGGCTCTGGCCCAGTCGCGGTATCAGATCACGTCGGTCGGCCTGACCGCCCTGGCCCGCAAGATCGTCGATCAGCAGATGAGCGATCTGCAGAAGAAGCCCGACATGACATGTCAGTTCGAGCCGAACGTCACATTCGAAGGGAAGCTGTGCCATCGGTTCAGCGGCGAATACGCCTCGCCCGACGCTCATCCGGTGTACCACAAGTTCGACGTGATCATCGATCCTGAGCTCAACCTCCCGATCTGGGTCCGGAATACCGGCTGGATCGGCGACAAGGAGACGTCGGACGAAGATTCGATGATCGAGCTCTACAGCTACACCGACATCGAGCCCTCTACGGAAGTCGTCGCCTCGGACTTCGACCCGACCAACCGGCGGTACTCGATGCGGATCAAGCAGGATCTCGCGAGCAACGACAAGCAGGAAGACAAGGAGGACACGGCCGAGTAAGCGATTTCATGTCTCGCTCACCTGGTTGTGCACGGACGCCGGTCGACTCCTCTCAGAGGTCGACCGGCGTCTGCGTTCCTGGACGAGTTATCTGTCATCAGTTTCAAGTCGTCAGTCCGGAAGCGAAGTTCGCGGGCACTGACTGCTGACGACAGAGAACTGTCCTACTCGTCTTCGTCCCGCAGCTTGGCGAGCACGGTGTAGTCTTCGAGGGTCGTGGTGTCCCCCGTCGACTGCTTGCCTGCCGCGATGTCGCGGAGGAGCCGCCGCATGATCTTGCCGCTGCGGGTCTTCGGCAGTGCGCTGGTGAAGCGGATCTGGTCGGGAGTTGCCAGGGCGCCGATGTGCTTGCGGACGTGATTGATCAGATCCTGCTTGGCAGAGTCTTCCGGAGTCTGTCCCTTGGGAATCACGAAGCAGCAGATCCCTTCCCCCTTGATCTCATGCGGAAACCCGACGACCGCCGCTTCAGCGACGAGGGGGTGCGACACGAGTGCGCTCTCGACCTCCATCGTGGACAGCCGGTGGCCGGAGACGTTCAGCACGTCGTCGACGCGTCCCATCACCCAGTAGAAGCCGTCTTCGTCGCGGCGGGCCCCGTCGCCGGCGAAGTAACACCCGTCGATGTCGGCAAAGTAGGTCTTCAGGAAGCGGTCGTGGTCGCCGTAAAGGGTGCGGAGCATGCTCGGCCAGCTCTGCTTCATGACCAGGAGTCCACCCTCGTTCGCGCCGAGCGGCTTCCCGCTCTTCGTCACGATGTCGGGAACAACCCCCGGGAGCGGCCTCGTGCAGGAGCCGGGCTTCGTGCTCGTGATACCGGGGAGCGGGCTGATCATGATCGCGCCGGTCTCGGTCTGCCACCACGTATCGACGATCGGGCAGCGTTCCGCACCGATGATCTTGTGGTACCACATCCAGGCTTCGGGGTTGATCGGCTCGCCGACCGACCCGAGGAGCCGTAGCGACGACAGGTCATGCTTCTGCGGCCATTCATCGCCCCACTTGATGAACGCCCGGATGGCGGTGGGAGCGGTGTAGAAGATCGAGACCTTGTACTTCTCGATAATCTCCCAGAACCGCCCGTTGTCCGGCCAGTTCGGAGCCCCTTCGTACATGACGACGGTCGCTCCGTTCGACAGGGGGCCGTAGCAGATGTAGCTGTGCCCGGTGATCCAACCGATGTCGGCGGTACACCAGTAGGTGTCTTCCTCCCGGAGGTCGAAGACCCAGCGGGTCGACATCATCGTCCCGAGCAGGTAGCCCCCCGTCGTATGGAGCACTCCCTTCGGCTTCCCGGTCGAGCCGGACGTGTAGAGGATGAACAGCGGATGCTCGGCGTCGACCGGGACCGGATCGCAGTCGGCCGAGGCTTTCGCCATGAGGTCGTGCCACCAGTAGGCGCGGTCCGGGACCATGTTGACGGGGGATCCCGTCCGGCGGACGTCAACGACCTTTTGGACGCTCGACGGCTTCGCGAGGCTTTCGTCGACGGCCGACTTGAGAGGAACCTCTTTCCCGCGGCGCCATCCCGCGTCGGCGGTGACGACGACCTTCGACTGCGCGTCATCGTTCCGGTCGGCGACCGCATCGGCGGAGAAGCCGCCGAAGATGATCGAGTGCGTCGCACCGATCCGGGCGCAGGCGAGCATGGCGATCGTCAGCTCGGGAATCATCGGCATGTAGAGCGTGACCCGGTCCCCGGTCCCGACGCCCAGCTGCTTGAGGACGTTTGCGAACTTTGCGACCTCGCGCTGGAGGTCGCCGTAGGTCAGGACGCGGGTGTCTCCCGGTTCGCCTTCCCAGATGATCGCAGCCTTGTTCTTTCGCCACGTCGCGGCATGACGATCGACGCAGTTCTCGCAGGCGTTGATCTTTCCGCCGACGAACCACTTCGTGGCGGGCATCGTCCCTTCACACGCCTTGTCGAAGGGTTTCGACCACTGCAGGTTCTCGGTGGCGAGTTCGCCCCAGAAACCGGCGGGGTCGTCCTTCGCCCGGTTCCACATTTCCTGATACTGCTCTTCGGAGCGGATCACGGCCTGCGAGGCGAAATCAGCCGGCGGGGGGAACTGACGCGTCTCAAGAAGGACGCTCCGAATACTTTCGCTGGCACCGAGTTGTGGCATGAGGCGACGCTCCCCTGGCAATCTCAAACAAGAAATCGAAGTCGGCCGATGCTACGGCTGCCCGGGGGGGGATTCAAGCGGCGGACGGCGCCGGGCAGGCACCTGGCGCGGGGACCTTGCGGGTTGCGCAAACGCGGAGGGCCCCGCGGCGAATCCTGCGGGAGCAAATCGTTGCGGAACGATCCTGAGCAGCAACGCCGCGGCCCGCCGCGCCGCAGCTGTCCATCAGCCCAGGGAGGGATCCATGTCTGCAGCACCGTCGACCATCGAACTCGCAAGCGCCCTCAAGCTGGTCGATTCGATCGAAAAGCAGGCGGCAAAGAGCACCGACCCGCACGTCAAGCGGATTCTCCTCGCCTCCGGCTGCCAGATCATCGACCACATTCTCAAGGCGAACAAGAAGGTCGCGTAGTCTGAGCATCAGACGAGTCGGAGCTCGCCCGCGTCCGGTTTGCGGATGCGGCGAGGATCAGGCGATCCGGCGGCTTCCGTTCCGGCAGATCCCTTCGTTCCTGCGGTGAATCAGCGTTCCGCCGGATACGTGACGCTCAGGATCCGGGCGGGATCGCCGGTGCTCGCCAGTGTCGCCTTCTTCAGCGGGGCCGGGAGCAGGATGCAGCTTCCCTCTGTCAGGGGGAGGCGGCCTTCGTCCCAGAGCAGCTCGCACTCTCCGGCAACGGTGCAAAGAACAGTCAGGTCGTTGACCGGCAGTTCGACCGCTGAATGTCCCAGTGACAGCTCCTCGACTCGAAACGGGCGTTCGAGCAGGACGCGGCGGCCCTCTGAGCTCAAGGGGACTCCCGGAACGACGCCGGCCCGGTGCGGCCAGTCGTTCACCGCATCGCACGCCTTCTCGACATGCAGTTCGCGGGGCTTTCCGTCAAAGCCGAGACGGCCCCAGTCGCAGAGGCGATAGGTGATTTCAGAGGGAGTCTGGATCTCCCAGAGCTCGACTCCGCGGGCTGTGTGAATCGTTCCGGCTGGGATGACGACGAAGTCGCCGGCGCTGGGCCGGATGGAATCCAGCAGCGGACGCCAGGCGGACAGAGCTTCGCCCGGGTCGGTCGTCGCACGCTGAATCTCTTCCCGCGTCACGCCGGCCCGGGGACCGATGAGGATCTCGGCGTCGGGAGCGGTCGCGACGATATACCACGTCTCAAACTTGCCGGTGACGCCGGTGCCGTGCCGCCGCGCGGCCTGCTCGTCCGGATGAACCTGCATCGAAAGCCAGTCGCGGCATTCGAGCCTCTTGATCAGCCAGGGGAACTCCTTCTCGGCGGCCTGGAGACCCCGCCACGCTCCGCCATGTCGCGTCCAGAGCTCGTCCAGGCGCGGCGGCGCGGCGGCGTCCCGCAGGACGCTCCCCCGGTCCGCCAGCCCGCACAGCTCCCACGATTCGCCGATCAGCACATCGTCTTTCACGTTTTCGCCCCGGCCGCGCACGAGCGACCGTCCTCCCCAGATCTGAGGCCGGAGCCACGGGAGGAATTCGAGCGGCTGCAGGAACTGGAAAGACTCCCCGCTACGGGAGGATCCATTCGAAGGACCTCGCGGTGGCACGAAGGGCTGTTCTCCAGTCAGACCCGGCGTCGTCGAGACGCCGGTAACGAGGGTCCGGTCGGCAGCAGGGGCGGTCTTGCTCATCGGACCCACTGTCATGAGGTTGTGGCCGTTAGTGAATTGGCACGAAACGATTGCCGAACGCTCCGGTCCGGCGAATCAGGACGGCTCCCTGGGGCAAGGGAGAGGGAGGAAGGGGCCGACGGTTGTCGTCGGCATGTGCGGAGGATCAGAGACCAGAAAATAGATCATTGGCATCATATCGAGATGATGCAAGCTGCATTCTCGTCATCAGATCGAGTTCGAAAGCCCGGCAGGATGACCGTGACGTTCTCACGGGAATGAAACACAAAGAGGGCTGTCCGGATTCGGACAGCCCTCTGTTGGGAAAGGCGTATTGCGCTCCGGCAGGGATCAGCCGCCGGTGATGCGGAGCCCGGGATTCCATCACTCGCGGGAAAGGCTGGCGAGGAGAATCAGGCGTTGCATCCTGCACAATCGTCACAATCGACATCTTCAGCAGGAGCGGTGCCACCCGCACGACCGCGCATGGGAAATCGGGCAAGAGGGGCGAGGCTTGTGCGTAACACGTGACTCTCGGGCGGCTTGGGAGAAATGTCGCTCGATGGACGCTCGTCCCGCGAAAACTCGCGCAGTGAGGATTGTTCAGCTCTCTTATCATTCCGTTCAATCCCGGGCGCGCATTCCGAAACAGCGCGCTCTTGCGATCCGTCGGCCCGCCGCCTGAAGCCCGGCGCCGTGATCCTCGAGGTTCCCGCCGTGAACCAGCCGCAGAGCACTTTCGCCTTCCTGGCAGGTCTCCTTCTCCTCGGCGGGGTCGCGGCCGCCGACCCGGGACCGATCCTGCCCCCTCCCGACCGTCCGAGCCTCCCCGGACGTCCCGACCCGGCTCCTCCCGCGTCGCTGCCGGCGCCTCGTCTTCCCCCCGCGCCCGTTCCTTCCGTTCCGCAGGCCCCTTCACTGCCCCCTGTGCTTCCGCCGATCGGCCGGCCGCTGGCCGTTCCGGACCCGGAGCCCCCGTCCTACGCCGCTTGGGAAGAGATCCTCAAGGGACTGGCGGTCTCTCTGATCCCCCAGGACTACGAGAACATCAAGGACTGGGGAAAGCAGAACCGCGTCTTCGACGGGATCAACGCCGATGTGCGGAACGGCAACCTGCGTCTGGCCAAGCGGACCGCGATGGTCAATCACGGACTGTGGCGGCGATACCGAGTGAAGCTGATCGAACCGGAACGGACGGTCCTCGTCACGATCCATGATCGCGGTCATCGCGATGCTCGCCAGCACCTCCTGATCTCGGCGCAGTTCGAAGCGTTCGTCGACGCCAGGATGGAGCTGTGGACGATGGGGGTGAAGGGGCTGAACGGCTCAGTCCACGGCACAGGAACGATGCGGATCGACGTGGCCCTCAACTATGCCGTGGAGACCGAGTTCAAGGGAGCCCTTCCGGAGCTGCGTCTTGTTCCTCAGGTCGATGGCCTCAATCTGACGCTCGTGGAGTACCGGGCCCGCAAGATCGGACCGTTGCGAGGCGACCTGGCGGAAGCGGTTGGGGACGGCGGACGCGCGGTCCTGCGGGAGATCGTGAATGGCCAGGAAGAGAAGCTGCTCAAGAAGTTGCGGACTGAGGTCGCATCCAAGCAGGACCGCCTTCGGCTCGCCCCTGGTGACTGGCTGTTCTCGGGAAGCACAAAGTAACGGCGCTGCGAATAGACCATCGACCGGGCTTCACTCCGATCGAACTTCATCAACGAGGCATCTGATGAAACTCCCCGTGCTGTCGGGCCTTGCCGCGCTATCGGCCATCGTCGGAATTGCCGCAGTCTCGAAGGGACAGCCTCGTCCAATCCCAGCGCCCCGGCAGGAAGTTCGTCAGCAGCGTCCTCCGATCTCGCTGGAGGAACTCGCCGATCGAGGAATCGTCGGGTCGTTTGGTTATCCGCTCGGAACGATCATTGAGTTGAGGGGGACGGTCATCCCGAATCCTCAACTGGGCAAAGGGGACTCCGGTGACCCGATTGCCCAGGTGGGGGAAATCAATGGCCGGCTGTTGGACAAACCGATGGTGACGAGCCGAATCCGCTTTCCCTCAGCTCGCGGAGCGGACCCGAGGGTCGGCGATCAGTTTCACGCCTTCGGTTACGAGACAGGGGAATACTCGGGGATCGTACCGGGAGCGGCGAAGTTCGAACCGCCGCGACAGGATCGCGGGTTCGGGTTCACGACCCGTTTCCTCGTCCTGAAGCTCGACTGGACGCGTCGACCTTGAAGCGGCTGCTTCGCAGAGGTCCGCTCCTAAACGCTCCCGCCGCGTGTCAGTCGGCGCAAAAAGAAACAAGCCCCGGGGACAGTCCGGGGCTTGTCGGGAATCAGGTCGTGTCTACGGCGTCGGCCGGCAGCAGGGTGATCTAAGTCCTACAGCCTACAGCCTACAGCCTCTTCTCACTGAACGTCGTACTGGCCAGCACAGAACTCCGGGCAGTCCTGGAAGCTGCTTCCCTTGCGGTGTCCCTTATGGCCATTGAGCCCCTGGACGCAGTAGCCCTGGTCGATCGAGGCGAAGGCCGAGCCGACGTCTTCGAGTTCGTTGTTGACGTTGAGAGAGACTTCGCTGAGACCGACGATCAGGCCGAGGACCGCGATCGAGGCGACGAGGACGAGTTCGGCGGAAACGATGAAACCAGCTTCGTCGCGGACAAGAGCATTCAGGAGGCGGGTCATGGTGGTCAGTGCTTTCGGTATCAGTCGGTTGGGTTGTTGTCGGTGATGCAGGAGACGTAAAGCAGCGGCGGTGCCAAGGCAGATTGGCGCGCCAAGAAATCTTGACGCCTGTTTGCTCGCGTCACCGCAACCCATTTCAGTGAGAGAGGATACTGCGATCGCTGAGTGGCCTGTTGGCTGTCAGGACGAGCGGCCCCGGTGAACGGGAGGCTGTGGTGTCTCCGCAACATCCCGCCCCAGGATTGTCGTAAGTTCTGATCGGATCAGGGGCTGAGACAATGATGCCTTTCGGCAACGCGAGCCCCCCTGTCGACGCGTCTGTGCGACCGGTCCAGTCGCGCCATCCGGAACGGCTCTCTGCTTCGCCTCTCCGCCGCCGCACTCCGCGCGGAGCGGCGAAACGTTCGGGAACCGCGTGCGAAGGGGGCGGCGATCCGGTACGCTGAAATCCTTCGGCTGGCCCTCCTGCTTCGGGGACTCCTATGTCTCGCCTCTTCTCTCTCGTGCCACTTCTGGTTCTTATCGCCGCAACCGGCATGGAAGCGG
>JAEYWB010000888.1 GCA_023429275.1 Planctomycetota bacterium | reverse complement strand
CCTCGGCGGCGGTCGATCCCCTTCGGCAGATCGACGCGGAACCCCTCCTGCCGGAGACGGGCGACGTACGTCTCGACCTTCGCGAGGTCGATCGGCCCTGCCGGGGCGACGAGCGCGATCGTATCCCCCTTCTGAAGCCCCTTCGGGCGGAGCCATGCCCCCTGTTCCTGGGCCGACAACGGAACGCCTCCTGACACCAGCAACAGAAGCCACATCCCCCCGGCGAGAGAGGCCTGGCGACACGTGACCCGGACGCAGAGCCAGCGGAAGATCGACATGAGAGGAGCCTGCCGACAACAGGACGTCAGGGATGACCGGGCGGGAATCCTCGGCTTGGGAGGCAAGGTTATCGGGCCGATGAGACAGAGTCGACAGGGATGACATCGAGGCTTCGGACAGCCGCTCTCCGACGGTCTGTCGTCGCTCGCTTGGGCGCCGGTCTGAAGATTAAGAAGAGATTCAATCTTCTCGCCTTCCAGTGTCACCGAGGCCCCTGAGCGGAAATCCGTGTACACTCCCGGCAGGGTTGGCAGCACAGGTCTTGCAGCGGGGAGGTCGGGATGCGTCACGTCCATGGAATGTCTCATCGTGTCGGGATCTTGCTCACCCTCCTGGCGTCACTGATGGCCTTCGAGCCCGTCCGCGCCGAGACGCCGTTCGATCTCCTGCTCAAGCAGGTTTCGAAGGACGCCAACGTTCTCGTGCTGATCGATGCGGAACGGATGCGCCGCTCCGAATTCGCCCGCGACATCGCTGCCGAAGATCCCGATGACTCGGCCAACGCGCATGTCGTTCCCCGATCGGAGCTTTCCCAGGTGGTCCTGGCCGCGCGAATCCGCGGGTTCCGCGAATCGATGATCGACTGGCAGACCGCGCTTCTACAGCTCAACACCGAGCCCTCCGCGGCGGGCGTCGCGGCGATGTACGGAGGCTCGATCGAGGAGATCGGCAAGACGGAGTATGCCGTCCTCCCTTACGGCGCCGTTGCGGTCGCGACCGGGAAGAACGTTCTCGCGGTCCTGACTCCCCCGGATCGTCAGCAGGTCGCCCGCGTGGTCCGCCAGTCGACCGCGACGCGCCCGGCTTCGTTCGAAGGGTATCTCGAGACGGCCAGCCCCGCCGGCGCGGACGCGATCATCGCTGTCGACCTCGACGGGATGTTCTCCCGATCTCAGATCCGCGCTGCTATCGAGAACAGCGACACTTTCCGCGACCGGCGGGACCAGCGCGATACCGCCATCGGGGTCCTCGGCACCCTCGAAGGACTGACCGTCCGTGTCCAGCTTCGCAAACAGCCACGCGCCGACATGACGGTCGATTTCTCCCAGCCGATCCCGGACATGTCCGCCTGGAGCAAGGATCTGCTGAAGGAGGTCCTGATGAACACCGGAGCGTGGCTCGACGACATCGACACCTGGGAAGTCCGGCAGGAGGGTCGGAAGCTGACGATCGGCGGATCGATCTCCCTCTCCGGTCTCAGGCAGCTCTTCAGCCTCCTCGACTTCCCGACGGAGATCCCCGCCGAGTACCGCCCCGGGGCGAAGCTCTCCCCCGAGAAGGAACGGCAGCTTGCGGCGAAGGCCTCCCTGTCGCGGTTCCGGGCCTGCGAGAAGCTGGTGTCCGACCTCAAGAAGGACGACCGGGCCCGCACGAGTCGCATCGGCGAGAGTGCCCTGTGGTTCGACCGCTACGCCCGCAAGATCGAGACGCTCCCCTCGCTGCACGTCGACCCGGAGGTTCTCGAGTATTGCGACGATGTCGTCCTCCGGCTCCGGATCCAGGCGACCCGCTACCGGATGGGCTCCCTCAAGATCAGCCAGCAGGCGACCACGCCGAATGTCTTCTGGGGGTACTTCAACAACTACTACGGCAACACGTACTCCGTCTGGACCCGCACCGAGAGCGACGCCGACCGGACCCGCCGCTATGAGCGGTCCGCCGCGGCGGGAGACCGTGCGGAACAGTTCCAGGCGATCGCCGAAGAGGGGACGAAGGTCCGTCGCGCGATGACGATGAAGTACAACGTGGAGTTCTGACCACAAGTTCTCGAAGACTCTTTACGGAGCGAGACCTCCTCACCCGATCGAGGGTGAATGATCCGGTTGGGTGTCTCAAAACGATGCACTTCGGCGTGACATCAGATCCGCTGGCCGATCTGCCAACCTTCAGCGGGTGGATCCTGGGATGGACCTTCGCCGCGCTGAAGCGGGGCCGAGTTGATGCCGGGGCGAGATCGTCCTGGGATGAGGTAGTGAATTCCGCGGCAACACGCCGATCCGCTGCCGGTCAGAAGCCGTTCCGCGGGCTCATTTCGCAATCTCTCGGAATCTCTGCGAATCCTCACGAAGTCTGCCCCTTTTCAGAACCGAAATGTTCCTCATGGTCCGTTGCGGACACATTGTCGGTGTGAGGCACGCCGATTGCGTCCCGAACGCGCCGATGCGGTGCAGGACAGGGGGCTCTGCACCGGAGAAATCGAAGCCGGTCGCCACGGATCGACAGACCTGATCCCGCCCGGTTGAAGGTCCATCGCGGAGTTTTCGTTCAAGGCAAGGGAGAATCATGTCCGCGTCGAGGGATGACCAGGAGTTCCGAGTCCTGATCATTGATGACAATCCCGACGCGGCGAAGACGATGGCGTTGCTGCTGAAGGTCTGGGGGTTCACCAGCCAGTCCGTCGTGGACAGTCAGAAGGCGATCGCGGCGGCCGAGGAGTTTCGGCCGCATTGCATCATCTGCGACCTCCGTATGCCGAAACTGGATGGCTACCAGCTTGCAAGAGCATTCCGGCTTCATAACCTCTTCGAAAAGACTCCCCTGATCGCGAATTCGGCAACCCCGGACGAACGCCGCGCGCTGGACGCGGGGTTCAACTACAGTCTGGTCAAACCGCACTCCGTCGTGGTCATTGGAGACCTTCTTCGAGAGTTGCAGGCGATGAACAAGAAACTCGGTGAGTCTGAGGAAGCGAAGCAGAAAGCCGACGAGGTCGTGACCGAAGTCCGGGATCTGATGAAGGAGGTCCGGGACGACGTGAAAGAAATCAAAGGCGAACTCCGCAACGACGTCGATCAGCTCAAGAGCGACCTCCGCGAGGTCAAGGAAGACGTGAAGGAATTGCGCGAGGAAATCAGCGGCGATGCCGAATCGGATTCTTCAGACCGGCGCAAGGACGGCTGATCGGCAGCGACCCGATAACGCGAGATCTCCGCTGCCCTGGCGAACAGCGGGCAGAGCAACAGGGAGCCCAGGTCCTTGAGGAACTCCGTTTACTGAGGCACTTCGAGCGGTGTTGGACGTTCCTTCGCGTGGTAGCGCTGCTGCTGCTTCTGGATGGCAGAGGCCAGATCGGGCCGGCCGTTCCGCACCGCAGTCGCGATGGCCGTTTCCGCGAGCCGTTCCGCTTCGTCGAACCGGCCCAGCCCGGCCGCTCCCTGGGCCATGACCTTCAGTGCCTCGGCGGGCGGGTTTTCGAACGCCACGCCGATCGCTCCCGCCAGCCAGTAACCCTCCTCGATCCTGGCATGCTTCGACTTCGGGTCGAGCGTCATCCTGTCCGCCGCCTGGAGAGCCGTGGTCGGCCAGTTCGGATCTTGTGCCAGGAGAATCCTGAGCTCGGCCCGGGCCGTATCGGACTCCCCTGACGCCAGAAGCGCGGTGATCCACCGGCTGCGGAGCTGGGGGCGGCCCGGATCAAGCGAGGCGGCCTTGGCGAATTCCGCCGCGGCGGAGGGCCAGTCGCTCATTTCGATGAAGGCGTTTCCAATATTCCCCGGAAACTCAGGGCTCGCCGGATACTCCGACGCGAGCTTCCGAAGGTGAGGAATCGCGAGGCGTGCCCCCTCGGGACCGAGCCGGAGGAGCTGGACCGCGGCGTCGTTCCGAAGGACGAGGTCCGTCGCGTTCGCCAGACTGGTGTCGAGATCGCGCGCGGCGTCCTCGATCTCGCCTCGCCGCGCCGCCGCCTTGCCGAGGATGAAGCGGCATCGCGCGATGACGCCGACCGAATCGGGCTTGGCAAGTTCGAGGGCCTCGCGGGCAACACGCTCGGCCTCATCGGTATGCCCGAGCCCATCGAGAGCGGCGGCGAGCGCGCTGCGGTCTTCGGCCGAGTCAGGATTGATCCGGGTTGACTCCCGAAACGCCGCAACCGCCTCCGCATACCGGCGATCGAGCATCTCCAGCTGGCCGAGATGCCAGTAGCTGATCCCGCAGGGGGCAACCCGGGTCGCCTGCTGCCACATCGTCCTCCGGTTCCGCCAGGTCCCTCCCTGGTTGAAGCTGACGACGAAGAGTGGAACCGCGACGGCAACGAGCAGTCCCGTCTGAAGGCGTTGCGACCACGATCGCCCCGCCGTCGCGACCAGCATCGTCCCGAGCATGACGAGAAGCGGAATACTGGGGAGATAGGTGTACCGGTCCGCATGCGCCTGCTCGCCGACCTGAACGAGACCGATCACCGGGATCAGCATCCCGAGGTAGCAAAGCCAGGCCACGCTCGCCGCTGGCCAGCGGCGCCGTGCCAGGAACGCCACAAGCGTCAGCAGTCCCACCGTCGCCAGTGCGACGATCGGCTGCCAGAGGGGCCGGGACTTCTGGATGGGATAGAAGACGCACAGATCCAGCGGCCAGAGAGTCTGACCGACATAGACGGCGTACGCCCAGCCGGCCCCGACGATCCGCTGGGTCAGCGTGACCTCCTCCAGATTGCGGACAGCGCCTCCGCCCTTCTGGGCCGCAACCGTCAGGACGCACGTCACCGCAACGATCACCCACATCGGCCATTTCTCGAAGACAAGCCGCCACGTTCCCTGCCACGAGGTCCACCGCCGGTACGGACGCCAGTCGAGCAGAAGGAGCACGCACGGAAGCGAGACCGCCATCCCTTTCGACATCAGGCTGAGCGTCAGACACAGGGTGACCGCTCCCATCCGCCGCCAGCCTGGCGCGCGGACATAGGCGTCATACCTCTCGACCGCCAGCAGGGCGAAGAGCGCGCTGAGAAGGCCCTTCCGTTCGGAGATCCAGGCGACGGACTCCCACCGGAGAGGATGGATGGCAAAGATCAGGGCAATGGCGAACGCCCCCAGGCGGAGTCCCGTGAGAATCCAGACGACCCGCCAGACGAGCAGGACATTGACGGCATGGAGGACCACGTTCGTGAGGTGATGCCCCCACGGCTCCTGCCCCCAGACCGCGATGTCGAACTGCCAGGACCACCACGTCAGCGGATGCCAGTTGGAGTGGTGAAGGGTGGTCAGCCCCCAGAGGAGGTTCTCAGGCGTAGGTCCCCCGCCGACATGCTCGTTGTCCGTGATATAGGTCGGATCGTCGAGATTGACGAAGTCGAAACCGACCGCCCGTCCGAACAGAAGAGCGACCAGGAGAATCAGTCCCGCCCCGAGACCCAGGTCGACCCAGATGTCCGGCGGGTCGATCGTCGGACGGCCCGGCTCTCCGATCTCTCCCGCCTTCAACCCCGAATCCTGCGCGGCGGAATCGAGCGCCACCGACGTCTTTTCATTGGAGGCGTGGGGGGGCGAGGTCTCGCGTGGCCGGGCCATTGTCGGTGCTCTGCCGATCGGAGAGGGATGGAGCGGAAAGACCCCGATGCAACTCGAGGGAGACGGGGCGAATTGCATCGGTCCCGCGGGAGCCTGTCAAACCCTGCCGTGCCACGGTCCCTCATCGCCCCCGGATATTCTCCATCGACGGAAGGAGAACGCGACGTCGAACGTAACGGGTCCAACCGTGCGGGTCGATCGGGTCCCATGGCGATGTGGCTCTGTGGCAGCAGGATGTCGCATCTCGACGACATGCGGCTGAGGCATACGACGCGACGACTCGCGTTTTTGCTGGGCGGGCAAGAATCAGACCGTTGCGATCGGGAGAGGTGCGGGACGTGCTTTCGCCTCCCTGAACCTTCCCACCCGCTCACCTGCGGCCTGTCATGATCTTTCGTCTCCGACGACGCAATCCGTCTCTCGCCGTGAGAAGTCGAGTCCACTCCGAGCGCCTCGTCGTTGCCGGACCGGGGATCGCGTTCCTGTCGCGAGTCTGCGGTTTCCTTCAGGAGGAGCCCGCCGCCACACGGTTCATCCGGGTGGAAGAGGACGGGATCGAAGTGCAGATCGGCCCGGCTGGCTGGTGGGCGGAATGGATCGCCCGTCATCCGCAGTTCCGGCTGCGGATCGACATCCCTCCCTCTGCCAGCGGCCCCGCACTCCTCGGGGAGTGTGGCTCGGGGCTGACCGTCGATCTGCGGCTCGACGTTCTCGGGAATCGCTCGGAAGCGGCCGACGGCGCCGCCTGGAAGCTCCTGTGGCGACTGAGGTCGCACCTGCTCTCAACCTCAAACTAGCGAGTGCCGGCTGGTTTGCTGAATCCGGATGCCAGGATGCGAGCAGGCGCTACGTCGCCTCCCGCAGCCCGACCTCCTGTTGTCTCAGCTCCGTCACTGTCTGCGAGAAATCCTCGGGCAGTTGTGCCGCGAACTCCATCCAGAGGTTCGTGATCGGGTGGGCGAACGCCAGCCGTGCGGCGTGCAGGGCGTGTCTGCGGATCGGAAGGCCGGTCTCGATCCCCTCCGGCTCGGCCGATTCGTCCTCGTCCTCCTCGGAGAGCGGCGGCTCGCGGAGCGGGCGGATGTGGCCGAACGGGAGGTAGAACTCGTCCCCGACCAGCGGATGTCCGATGTGGGCGAAATGGACCCGGATCTGGTGGTTTCGTCCAGTCAGCGGTTTCGCCGCCACCAGCGTGTGGTCGCGGAACGTCTCGATCACTTCGTAGTTCGTCTGCGACGGCCGGGCGTCGATCGCTTCCGCCCGGCAGCTCATCAGGACGTTCCGCCCCGTCGGCGTCCGGCCGATCGGAAACTTGATCGTCCCCTTCGGCTCGCGGAGGCGTCCCTCGACCAGCGCGACGTAGGTCTTCGAAACCCGTCCCGACTCGAACGCGGCGGCGAGGTGCCGATGGGAGACATGCTGAAGCGCAATGACCATCAGGCCGCTCGTCTGGCGGTCGAGGCGATGCATCAGACCGGGTCGGATCAGCCCGCGCCGTGCGGAGCGGGCATCGACCCAGTGCTGCAGGATGTTGACGAGCGACCCGCGCTGGAATTCCCCGGTCGGGTGGGCGATCACCCCCGCGGGCTTGTCGACCACAATGATCCAGGGATCGTCGTAGATGACGCGGATCGGCCGGGGATCGGAGTCGAGCAGCTTGTCGGGAGGTTCCGCCAGCCTCACGGTCACCCGCTGTCCGGCGAAGACACGGCGGGTCTGCGGGACCGGAACGTGATCGATCCAGGCGTTTCCTTCGCGAACGATCCGCTGCAGCCGCCAGGGCGTGTAATTGCGGAAGTGCCGGGCGAGGAAGGAATCGATCCGGGCTCCGTTCGAGAACTCCTCGACGACAAGTTCGACGCAGTCGTGCTCGGGTACGGCGGGGAGGTGAGAGGCGGACATCGTTCGATTCTAAAGACTTTCTCGTCGCTCGGGTCTGTCCTGGGAAAAATGGGGGGACAGGATCGCCACCAGGGCACCAGGACACAAAGGAACACCAGGACACAAAGGAAGGAGTCTCCAGGCTGGTGAAGTCCTGCCCGGCAGGAGCCTCTTCCTTTCTTGTTCCTTTGCGTCCTGGTGCCCTGGTGGTTCAACCTCCTTGCCACCACGCGGGGGGATCACGCGAGACTCCGGCAGAAAGTGCGGAGGTCAGTTGTGCCGGGACTAACGATTCTGCCGAAAAGACTCGTTGTCCGGCGGGAAACCGGTCGATGAATCATCCCGTGCAAGGACGGTCCAGATTCGCCGGCTCGATGCCGGCACTGTCCCGATTCGCCGGCTCGATGCCGGCACTGCCCCGATTCGCCGGCTCCACGCCGGCGGTGTCCCGATTCGCCGGCTTGACGCCGGCGCTGCGGAACGTGACCCGCAACCGCTTCGCGAGGAGACAAGGATGTTGAAGTTCAAACTCTGGGCCGCGTGCTGCGTGGCCGTGATCGCGACGGGTTTCGTGGCAGCGACCCCGTCCGTCGAAGCCGCCCCGCCGGGACAGCCGAACAACTGGCAGCGGTTCTACTACTACCCGTACGTCTACTACCCGCACAACTTCCAGAAGCCGGTCGAATACGACCACATGTACTACCGGTATCCGGTCGAGCGCCGCATCCCGGTCTACAACCAGCACTGGAACAACTTCTATCCGAACCCCCACCCGTACCACTGGGGGAACCACTTCACGATGGACGTGTTCTGAGATTTCCGGGGGCGATGCAGCTTGCAACCCGCTTCTGCCAAAGGCAGAGGCGGGTTGTGCTGTTTTGTGACTGCGGATTCGGCCGAGACCCGACCCGGCCGTTTAACCGCGTTTAACCGCGACGCGCCAGCGGCGCGCGGTTCGAGTGTTGCCGAGTTCTCGGTAGGTTGACCGCGCTCCGCGGTTG
>JAEYWB010000751.1 GCA_023429275.1 Planctomycetota bacterium | reverse complement strand
TCGGAATCCAGCGACTCCAGGACGGCTTCCGCGAGTTCCGCCATCGCCGGCTCGCGCTCCTGGGCCCGCACGCTCGAAGGGGCGAGCAGCATCAAAGGGGCGGCGACGACTATCCAGTGAGCGGCAGCGCGACGTCTCACGGCGAGCCCTTTCTGCAGAAGGAATGGATGTAGGGATGAGACGAGGGGATTGGGGCGTCATTCCTGTCGAGGAGGTGACGACGCCTGACGTGGCCGGGCACACTCTTTGACGACGAGCTGTGAGCCGGGCCGGTACCAGTCGTAGAACGCCTCCTCGCGAAGATCGATCCAGGGTCTCGGCAGTGCGACCCGGCTCGTTCCACCGGTCCAGTTCACGGTGTCGATCGTCCAGATCCGTTCGGACGGCCACTCGGCAACGCTCGCCGGCGTGACATACTCGCTTTCACGCATGACGGCCGTCCCCTGGAAGTAGGGGAAGTTGGTCGAAGAGGAGAGGACGTAGACTTCCGCACCCGGCTCGACGTACGCGGCCGTCGTGATCTGAACCATCGGGTTCGAGACGAAGATCGGCTCGCCGGGCTTCCGAAACTCCTCGATATAGGCGACCGCCGACTGGAACCCTGGCCGGGCCGCCCATCGGTCCCGCCGTTCGACGACCGAGACGCTGAGCCAGCTGAACCCCACGAGCATGACCCCGGCGGCCAGTCCCTTGAGCCATCCTGTCGGAAGCCGCTGCGTTGCCGCCGCCAGGGCACACACCGCCAGGGTCTGTGCGAACAGGAAATAGCGCGCCGAAACGATATTGCGCCCCAGGAGCGAGGCGATGGTCGCGAGGGCAAACGTCGTGAGGGGGACGATCGCCAGAAGCCTCTGCCCTGAGCCGAACGCGAGCTGCACTGTCCAGGTCGCGACGCTGATTCCCGCAACGATCCAGGCCACCCGGTCTTCGGGATGCCATTCGCTCCAGGTCCCCGCCCACATCTGAAAGCAGGCGGTCACGAGGTTCTGGAGCTCGAGCGGCCGTGTCCAGAAGGACCGGGTGACCTGCTGACGATGGGCGAGGAACTCGGGAAGCCACGGAGACCAGATCATCCCGATGATCAGGAACGATATCGCGGCCCGTGACAGGTTCTCGCCGGAACGCGTGCCGGGACTTTTGCCGAACAGGCAGACGCCGACGGAATAGAGGAACTGAGCTGCAATGACGAGGAGGCCGAAGTAGTGGATGTAGGAGAGGGCCGCCGCGGTCACGACGTAGAGCGCCCAGTTCGAGCCGGGACGCGTCGACGTCCCCAGGGCGCGGACGAGGGCATAGCTTGACCAGACCGACAGGGCCGCCCCGGGGGCATACATCCGGAGCTGTTGCGACCATTCGATCTGCATCGGGGCGAGGGCGAGGCCCGCTGCCGCGAGGAGTCCGGTGATCTGTGCGGATTGAGGCCGGTCGGGGCGCCGGTCCCGCTCCAGCTGGGAAACAAGGCAGTATCCGCCGACGATGGTCGCCAGACCGGAGAGAACGCTCAGCCCGCGAAGCACGATCGGCGAGCTCCCGAAAGCGCCGATCCACGCTTTCAGGATGATGAAGTAGAGGGGGGGATGGTTATCGAGCGCCACGCGGCCGACCAGGTCGCCCCACGAGAACGTCGTCATCTTCCAGCAGAAACTCTCGTCGAACCAGTAGCTGACCTCCCCGAGCCGGTGGCACCGGAGCACGAAAGCGAGCAGCACGGTCGTTCCCAGCAGCATCCAGGCAACAGGCCTGCGGGACGCGGCCGCCGGCGGCGGGGAACTCGTCGCGTTGTCGAGGGAACGAGGAAGAGTGGAAGAGGACAAGGGCGATTCGAATCCATGGGGCGAAGGGGGCGGTCACCGCTCGGACGCTATTCACCGATTCCTGTGGTCAGAGCCTGCAGGAGAGGGGTCCCTTCGAGGAGCCGCCCCTGGGGGCTGGCCAGTGCGGCATAGGTCCGGCCGTCCAAGTCCTGGCTCACGAACTGGACCCGTCCGTCACCGAAGGCCATGTTCACGCCGCCGTCATGGAAGGAGTTCGGAGCGGTCGAGTACCCTTCCGGGGAAAGAACGCCCGAATTGATCATCGCGCTGCCGGCGTTGCTCCTCGCGTAGTCGACGCTTCCGGGCGTGCAGCCTTCCGGAGGGCACGGATTCCCGATGTAGAAGCTCGTGCGGTAGGGGTTCGAGCTCGCCCAGTTGTGGATGTTGGGATCCGAGGGGTCGTATCCGACCCGCATGTTCTCGGACATCGTCAGCGTCTGAGAGAGACCGTCTGTCACCGTATCGAGCTTGTGGTGGCGGACCGTGACGTCCCACTTCCAGGTCTCGTTGAAGAAGAGCCCCATCCGGAAGAACAGCTCGCGGTCGGAAGGGAGTCCGTCGGGCATCGTGCTCGAGACGCAGGTCTGCCCGTTGCCGTTCAGGTCGAGCTTGTTGCCGAAGGGGGCAACCGGACAGTCATGGATACCACCGTACTCGACGGTGAATCCGACCCCGCCATTCACGACATAGCTCAGGTCTCCAAAGCCTTCGACGCTGATATCGACTGGGCAGGCCAGGATCGGCAGGTGGGTCTGCGCCAGAAGCTGGTTCGCTGGATAGCTGAGCCCCGCGTCCTGGTTCCACTTGTTGTAGAGGTTCATCTGATCGAGATCGGGGAGCAGGTCGAGAACGAAGCTGTGATGCATCCCCCCTTTCCCGAACTTGCCGCACGCCGGGAAACGCCGCTGCCGCTCGGCCACGCTGAGCATGGCGAGATTCAGATTGCGGACATTGTTCATGCACTCCGTCCGCTTGGCGGTCTGCCGGGCCCGGCCGAGAGCGGGCAGAGAGAGCGCGACGAGCAGCGATATGATTCCAACCGCAACGAGCAGTTCGATGATGGTGAAGGCCCGCCGCCGAGGAACTCCGGCCGCCTCGAGAAACCGATGCGAGCGCCGCATGGACCCCTCTCCTCCAGGTGAGAACAACAATCAGAACTGTCCGACGACGTCCCGCGCCGCCTTCGTACAAAGGGCCGTGAACGTCGTGGTCTCGATCGTCTCGGCGAGGAAATGCACCGACCCGTCGCACATCACGAAGTTCGCCCCGCCGACATGCCGGCTGCCGAACGCCCCGCCGCTGTTCGGCAGGTCCGACGCTGTTCCCAGGCCGGGGAGAGCCCACGCGTGATCGGCGTCGGTCTCTCCACAGGCGATCGTGGCGCTCTCCCCATCGTGGACGTCGGTCGGCCTGGTCTTCTTGAAGAACAGCTCCCGGTTGCCCCGATAGGCGGACCGTCCAAAGCCGGAGGCGATTCGCTCCTCCGCCGCCAGCGTTGGACAGAGAAACACGGCAATGACGCCGTCGGTCTTTCCGGGAGTGGCGACGGTGGCGGACGGAATCATCGTCGTGAGGGGGGCGATCGCGCCAAACAGTCCAGACTCACCGAGAGCCGGGAGCAGGAACGCCCCAAACCCCCAGCCATTCTCACCATCCCTCGGGAATAACCCTGATTGGCTCGTGTGGTTCTGCAGTGCCACTCCCAACTGCCGAAGATGATTCTTGCATTGCGCATTGCGAGAGGCTTCGCGCGAGCGGCCGATCGCGGGGATGGCGATCGCCATCAGTAGCCCCAGGATCGAAATGACAACCAGAAGCTCAATCAGCGAGAACCCGAATCGACCCGTCGTGGTCTGTCGAGGAACTCGATCGAGCTCGATTCGACAATCGGAGCCCATCCGGGCACGGAATGGCAGCTTCGGGGAGCGAAGGGATGGCAGCATTCAGGCGGCCCATTCGGGGGAAGTGGGTGGCCGGGTCTCATCCGAGGCGAGCGGCCGGGGCTTTCCCTGGCGGTCGAGTGACCACCGAGTCATTTTCTGCGAACAGTGATTCAGACCTATCAGGGGGCCCGATCCCTATGGCGACTCGGTGACACGCCGTTGAACGTGTCGTGCCGCGAGGTAGCCACAGAATCCGGCGAGAACAGCCACATCGATCAACAGGAATGTGTACTCACGAGAGGAGCAAGGTCCCCAGAAGGGGAACACCTGCAGTCCGGCCGGTGATCCGGCTCTTTCCGGAAATCGCTGCGATTGAAGCTCCGACCAGGAGAGGATGGAGACTGCCACAATATTGGCGAAGAGCAGGGCCGCTCCCCAGCGAAATGCGCTGGTCCCCGTCCCATTAACGTCCACGTGGCGGAACCGCTGCCAAAGCGATGGCCGACAGGCTCTTTCTCGCCCCTCCCCTTTGACATCCGCTTCTTCAACAGCCGCTTCAATCGTCGCCTGTATCCGGGATGTTACGGATGGATCTCCGGGTAAGCTATGTCTGTTAAGCGAGCGACGTTTCTCTCCAACGTCATTACAACTTGTTGATGTGTCGTTTAATGTGTGTGCTACCTGAACTGAATCCAATTCGCTATCCGGGAGATCCCGGATTGCCGCAGTCGTTTCAGCACGATTCGCAGTGGAGCCGGCCCCTCCGAGAAGCAGGTCGAGGTCATCTGACGTGGCGAGGACGAGGGGGCACTCGGCAGGCGACGAGGAGATCTCCGTGGACTGATCGACGGCCGCTTGCGCTGCGCGGGCTGCCTCCTCCTCGGCCAAGGCTTTTTCAGCCTCCCAGCGGGCCAGGACGTCTTCGCGCCCGGCCATCTTGAACAAGCCGACCACGGTCGCGGCAGGCTTCCAGGTCTCTTCCCAGTCGGCCTTGACGAGGTCGTCGGCGCACAGCACTTCTGCCCGAACGAGCTGCACCATCTCGCGGAAACGAACCGGGCCGCCCGATTCCTCTCCTCGTCGATAGATCCAGGTGGTGGCCACTGTTAAGACCCCGAGGCAACTGCTCGATCTTCGATTCGAATGAGCGATACCGCCTTTTCGAACGCGGCGAAAGAATCGAGGCTTGGGAACAAGTGGATGAGGTCGCCAGTTTGCGATCACTCAACAGGATGGGCTTCAAGAGAAAGAGGATGATACTCACGACTAACTGACAACAGCAAGCTATTGCCACTCTATCGCATGCACAATTGACCGAAGAGCGTCGTTCTTCATCCAACGGCCCGGATTCCTCCCGAGCTAGTTATCACGCTGCGCAGTCGGGATAGAGCCTATGCATGTTGGTACCTTGGTGTTGCTGCGTCGGTCGACGCCACCGCGGTTGGACAGCTTGAGAGAGTGGAGCCAGGCTTAGGGGTTTCTGGTCGAAGGAACCCCATGCCGCACGCTTTGCGTGAATTCGCGCGGTGAGTTGATGCCTGTCTCCGAGTTCTCGCTGATCGCTCGCGAGGTCAACCATTGGAGCGAGGCATCGTGGCCGCCTCGTCTCGTTGATTCCAGCCGGATTGCTGGTGTATTCCGCGACTCGCCAGCCGTGCTTTCAAGCGGAAGCGTGGCTGGCGACCGCTGCTGTCTCGTAACGCGTCACGTCGTCAAGTCGCACCTGCCGGGAGACAGCACGAGTCCGCTGCCGCCTGTGCGGCCTGGCGGACTATCTCGACGATCCAGCGGGTTGCGGGATAACCGGACTGACGTGATGTCGCTTCCTCGCGCCAGTCATCGGGAGTCCCCGCCGTTGACGACTTCCTCCGTCGCTTCATCCCAGCGGTTCGGCCGTGTACCTTGCGTCGAACTTTGCCTGCGGGAGCCATCTCCCGCAGGTTCGCGCCGCTCCCCTACTCCCATTCCAGTGCAGGTCGTCACGGCATGTCTTCGGCAGTCGACGTCGTTTGTGTCGGATTGATCGTCGCCGACCATGTCTGTGCTCCGATTCCCCTGCTTCCTCCCTCGGGGGGGCTCGTCACCACGCCGCGGCTTGAGCTGACGATCGGCGGGTCGGCGGCGAACACGGCGGTCGACCTCGCCAAGCTGGATCTCACGGTGTCGATCGTCGGCCGGGTGGGGGAGGATGTTCTCGGGCGGTTCTGCCGCGAGTTCCTCGAAGAAAAGCGGGTCGATTGCGAGAACCTCGTCGTTTCCCGGACCGCTCAGACCTCCGGGACGCTGATCGTCAACGTCCAGGGGGAGGACCGGCGGTTCATTCACACCGTCGGAGCGAACGCCGAGCTGACGGGGCTCGAAGTGAGCGACGAGCTCCTGAAGCGTTGCCGCGCCCTGTACGTCGGCGGATTCATCCTCAATCCGGCCCTGTCGGGTGAGAATGTCGCACGGCTCTTCCGGAGAGCCCGTGAACTGGGAGTCTGGACCGTCCTCGACGTCGTGATCGGCGAGGCGGAGGAGCAGAACGCTTCCCGGATGCTGGCTCCGGTGTTGCCGCACACCGATTTCTTCCTGCCGAACGGCGACGAGGCCCGGCTGATTACCGGCGAAACCGATCCGCTGCGGCAGCTCGCGACGCTCCGGGAGATGGGAGCGCGGACGACGATCCTGACACGGGGCCGCTGCGGGGCGCTCATTGCCCAGGGGGGCCTGGTCCATGAGGCGGCTGCCTACCCGGTCGAGCAGGTCGACGGAACAGGGGGAGGAGACGCCTTCATCGCCGGGTTGATCTACGGTCTGCTGAAATCGCCGCGGGAGAATGCGGACGTTCTCAAGTCTCTTCCGTACGGGGCGGCGATGGGGGCGAGCTGTGTCCGCTCGATGGGGGCGACGACCGGCGTCTTCTGTCAAACCGAGCTGGAAGAGTTCGTCGAGGCTCATCCGCTCGAGATCCGTCCGGTCGCAGGCCCGTAGAACGACTCTTCAGGAACTGTTTAGGTCGTTCTACGGGCAAGCTGGCCGGCCGCGACCACTACTTGGCCTTCTTGACCTTCGCCTTGAACTCTTCGAGCGAGAGCTTCATATCCTTGTTGGCGTCCTTCGCCTCGAACTGCTTCTTGGCGGCGGCCTCTTTCTCCCCTTCGACCTTCCCCTTGAATTCCTCCCAGGTGAGGAAGCCGTCCGAGTTCTTGTCCCGTCTCTTGAAGACTTCTTCAGGTTCCGGCTTTTTCTTCTCCTCGGCCCCGACAGCCCCCTGAATGCTGACGGACGAGCCCACGAGGGCCACGCCCAGAACTGCAACAACCCATTTCGACATCGTTCTCGCTCCAGATGAATGCGGCGCACTCCCTCCGATCGTGAATCTGAGTGCGACCGCAGGAACAATGCGCGGCGGGGGATGACTATTCTCCGGCACGGAACCTGACCCGGTCCGGGTGACGTTCGGCCCCGGTGACGTTCGGCCTGGGTGACGTTCGGCCTGGGCGAGGCCCTGGGAGCAAGCCGGCGTCGCGAAAAACCGAAAGAATCGCTCCGGTATCGTCGCTACAACCGGCACGTTGACGTCCGCCAGGATGGCAATTCACTGCAGCAAAATGAGACTCGGCGGTTCCGGAAATCTCCCTTTGCGTTCCTGACGTAGCGTTTGGGGGCCGATCCGTCTGCCACCTCCGAGGCGTACGGCCGCTGCCTTTCTCCCCAACCGTTCGGTTGATTCCCATGCCGCGCGTCGTCGTCATCGAAGAGTCGCCCGTCGAGCAGCTCGTCCTCCACGCTCTTCTGCGGGAGCGCTGGCCCGAGCTCGATGTCGAGATGTGCGGCGATATTGCAGCGGCAATGGCCTCCGTCCGCCGGGCGCGTCCGGAGACGGTCCTCGCTCACCTGCCACACCATCGCGGCCTGGATCTTCTCGAAGCGCTCGGCTCCGAGAATGACGGGATTCCCGTCGTCCTGATGACCGGTCATCGTCCCGAGGAAATGGTCCTGCGGACGATCCATACCGGTGAAACACACTTCATCCCGCACGGCGACGTCGGCAACGACCTCCTGGATGCCGTCGACAACGTCCTGCGTCGTTCACGCCGCAATGCCGCACGCCGCCGGTTGATGGGGTCGATCTTTCATCAGGACCTCCGGTTCTCGATCGAGAACGATCTGGAACTCGTCGGGCCGTTCGTGGACTACGTCCGCGATCACCTTGAAGTCGCGACCCCTTTCCCGGGGAACGAGATCAACCACGTCTGCCTGGCGCTCCACGAGTCGCTGACGAACGCGATCAACCACGGCAATCTCGAGCTCAGCTCCGATCTTCGTCAGGAAGACGAGCGGGTCTTCTACACGCTCGGTGAGAAGCGTCGCCGCGAGCACCCCTACCGGGAACGGCGGGTGTACGTCGCCATGATGATCTCGGCGGAGGAGGTCGACTTCCGGATCCGTGACGAGGGACCGGGCTTCAACGTCGCCACCGCCCTCGCCAGGGCGGAAACGATCGACATCGAACGAATCGGCGGGCGCGGGCTCCTGCTGATCCGCTCGTTCATGGACACGCTCACCTTCAATGAGGCCGGGAACGAAGTCCGCTTCTCGAAGCGGGCCCGTCATCCCGCGGCGAAATGTCGGGATGCGGTCGGAGCGACCGATTCGGGGGCCGCCCAGGCAGGCCCGCCTCCATCGCTTGGAATCTGAGGCCTGGCGCGCATCGCCGGTGGACCGTTGTCCGAGTCCCTAGGGCCTGACGATTCTGCCTCTACAATCCGGTCGCCCCTTTTCCCGGACGACCCGATGCCCGAATCGCTCTCACGCGACGATCTCGCTGCCCGCTATCTCGAGCAGCTTCCGTACGCCCCCTACCCGATCCAGGAGGAGGCTCTCCTTGCCTGGTACACGTCGGAAGAGGGGGTGCTGGTCTGTGCGCCGACCGGCACGGGGAAGACGCTGATCGCCGAGGCGGCCCTGTTCGAGGCCCTGCACACCGGCAAGGTCGCCTACTACACGACACCGCTGATCGCGCTGACCGAGCAGAAGTTCCGGGAGATGCAGGACGCCGCCGAGCGGTGGGGGTTCTCGCGGGACGACGTCGGGCTCGTGACCGGCAACCGCCGCGTCAATCCGCAGGCGCGGATTCTCGTGGTCGTCGCGGAGATTCTTCTCAACAGACTTCTGAACGCCGAGGAGTTCAACAACTTCGAGGATGTCGCCGCCGTCGTGATGGACGAGTTCCACAGCTTCAACGACCCGGAGCGCGGCGTCGTCTGGGAGCTGTCGCTGACGATGCTGCCCAGGCA
>JAEYWB010000726.1 GCA_023429275.1 Planctomycetota bacterium | reverse complement strand
CCCCTGCCGTGCGAGGAAGGCGTCGACGATCGGACCGGGATCGTCCCGCCCCTGAGCCGACTTGAGGACCTCGGCAGCGATCGCCGCCGCGCGGTCGAGATCCCCCTGTGCGAGAGCCGCGACCGCCATCCCCCGGAGTGCGAACGGCTGCGAAGCCGCCAGCAGGGAACTGACCGTCTTCTCCGTCGCCGCGGGGCCGAGTCGAGTCAGGGCCTCGAGAGCCGCCTGGCGGAGTTCGACGGATGACTCGGGAGCGACGGCGAGCCAGTGCAGCGAATCGACCGCTCCCTCGACTTTCCATAGCCCCGCAAGCCGGATCGCTCCGAGCTGGATCCGCCTGTCGGACGAGCCGGATGCGGGGGCGATCAGGTGGGCGATCGAGGCGAGGTCCCCCGCGGGGGACATCTTGCGCGTCGTGGCCGCAGTGGCGAGCCCCTCCAGCATCTTGACCCGCGTTGCAGCGCTCAGCTTCTCCGAGTGCTCTGCCTGGTCGAGCAGAAACGCCAGGTCATGCTCGTTCCCCCGCTCGCTCACCATCTTGATGATCGTTCCGAGGTTCTTCTCGGGAACGTTGCCGCTCTTGAGCAGCTTGAGGACGGCTCCAACCGCGCTGGGAGGCTCGTCAGCCTGTGCGATCGTCGCCCCAAGAGCTATGGCTGCCAGAAGGATCGTCCGCACGAAAGGCAGTAAGTCAGTCATTCCCGGTTCCGATGTCGCGAAGCCGAACTCCGGCACAGCTGTGCACGGAGGACGCCTCAGCGTCGCTCGGCCAACTCCGTTCACCAATTAAAAGAAAGAAATTGTACCGATCGATGAGATCGAAGGGCAGCGGCGAACCGTCAACGGTGAATCCGGATAAAGTCTTCCATTGCTCTCCCTTGTCCTCTGCAGGGGCGGTTGAATGGCCGACGTGCTTTCCGGGTCATGCCCCGGGCCCACGACCAGGAGCTTTCGGCTTCAGTCCGGGAAACGATCGTGCCCAGGTGCGTCGCAAGGCATTATTTGAGAACGAGATAGGATCGAATCCATGCCTTGTGGGGATCGCAGTCGCGTCCCGAACAACTTGCTCCATAAGCCCTGGGTTTACAACCTGTCGCATCAGACCGTGGCCCTTGCCAAACCGTATTTCAACACCGTCCAGTCCCAGGTAGTCGTCGGACTGATGCAGGTTCCGTACTCGCTCGTCTTCCTGGAATGTGCGGCCTGGGAGGGCCGGCCCGCGGTCGGCCCCGTCATCCCCGGGCTGTCCGCCGTCCTGATCGTCGCCAGAAGGCCGAATTCCAGGGTTAGCGCGCTGCTGGTCGGGATCGGCTGGTGCCGGGGGACGAGTTCCCGAGTTTTTCCCAGGAATCGCGAATCGGTTCCGGTCGTCCATCTGCAACGATGATTCCCTCCGCTTCGTCTAGAGCGGCCTCCATCGATTCGGCAAGCCTCTTCGCTCCATTTTCAGGGGGACCCTCTGGACTCTGGTGGGGGCGATCGGCGAACCTCTTATTCTGCCGGATCGTTCAAGTTTTCCGGTCTTTCCCATGTCCGCGCGGTGGTCAGGAGATTCTGCCGGCCGTGGATAGAGCGATCCGGGTAAGAGGTAACGGGCACTCATGCTGATTGACAGTCTGGTCTTCCTGCTGCTGGCCGCGACGTTCGTCATCTCGGCCTACCAGATCGCCTTGCTCGATCTCTGCTTCCGCTATTGGAAAGACGTTTTCTGGGGGAAACGCGTCGACCGTCCCGTCCTGGCCGAGACGGATCTCCCCTTCGTGACCGTTCAGCTTCCGATGTTCAACGAAGGGACGGTCGCGTCCCGGGTGATCGACGCCGTCTCCCGCTTTGACTATCCGCTCGATCGCTTCGAGATCCAGGTCCTGGATGACTCCACCGAAGAATGGAGCCGCCTCGCCACGAGAGGAGCGATCGAGGAGACTCGCAAGAAGGTGCCAGGACTGAACATCAGCTGGATTCACCGCGACAACCGGACCGGATTCAAAGCCGGTGCGCTCCAGGAGGCGATGGCGGTCGCCCGCGGGGAATACTTCGCGATCTTCGACGCCGACTTCGTTCCTTCTCCGGACTTTCTGCGGCAGACGATTCCCTGGTTCAACGACCCGACGATCGCGGTCGTCCAGAGCCGCTGGGGGCATCTCAACCCGAAAGACTCGCTTATTACGTCGTTCCAGGAGTACTTCCTGGACGGCCACCACTCCGTCGAGCAGCGCGGCCGGAACGCGGCCGGCTACTTCATGAACTTCAACGGTACCGCCGGAGTCTGGCGGAAAGTGGCCATCGACGACGCGGGGGGCTGGCAGCACGACACCATCGTCGAGGACATCGACCTCAGCTATCGCGCCCAGCTCCGAGGCTGGCGGATGAAGTACCTCGAGGACTACGTCACCTACGGTGAGCTGCCGAATTCGATGCTCGCGCTGCGGGTCCAGCTGTTCCGGTGGTTCAAGGGGGGCGCCCAGGTCGCCCGGAAAGTCCTGCCGCTGGTCCTTCGCTCGAATCAGCCGCTGCGCGTGAAGATCCATGCGTGCGCACAGCTGCTTGCGAGCTGTTCGGTCGGACTGGCGTTGTTCATCACCGTTATGCACGGAGTGATGCCCGGCCTGCTGGCGCTCTCTCCGAACTCCGCACGTTACCTGGGGCTGTCGCTCGTCGGATTCACCTGGGTGCCGTTCGTCGTCCTCGTCTTCGGCACGCCTCGGATCCGGTTCGACAAAGGGCCGATCATTCCCCGTTTCATCCGATTCGTCGGCCGGACTTTCGTCTTCCTGGCGGTCATGGCGGGGCTGACGGGGCAGGGATTGATGGCCGCCTTCCAGGGATTGCTTGGCAAGCGAGGCGAGTGGGTCGTCACTCCGAAGGGTTTCACGACCGGGACCGGTCCGGCTCGCGCGAAACGGCGCCGACTCCCAAACTATGTCCGGCTCGATTTGGCGATCCTGGCCTACCTGGTCGCGGCCGTTTCGCTTGCCGCGTACCACGGCTACTACGTCGCGATTCTCTTCGAGAGCGTCTGGCTCGTCGGCTACCTGTGGCTGTTCTCCAGCTGCTGGCGGGACGTGCGGACCGAGAGTCGGCCGCCGAGCGCTCCAGCCATCCCCGAAACAGCCCCTCCGAGCTCGACTGTCGAAGGGGCCGCCCCCCTCGGGCTTGTGGAGTCGGGGGCGATGGGGAACTGACTCGAGATTCGTTCTGTCGAGGGAGGTTGCCGGACCTGCCCGCGACACCGTCAAGATGAACTCCGTGACACCCGGGAAATGACTTCGTGACTTATCCGCAGCTCAGCTCGAATCCCGGCCATCCGGTCCGGCCAGGAGGACGTCCATGACGCTCCTCTCCTGGCTGGTCCTGGGATTCTCAGGCTTCTTTGCCGCCGTTCATCTCGTTCTCGGCGCCCAGTTCGTCCGGCGGTTCACTCATGGCATCGCGGACCGCACGCCCGACGCGGAGTGTCACCCCGCGCTCGTTGTCCTCTGCATCCGAGGCGCGGACCCATTCCTCGAACGCTGTCTGACGGCTCTGTTCCGCCAGGACTATCCCGCCTACGAAGTCCGGATCATCGTCGACACGCAGGAGGATCCCGGCTGGGCTCTCGTGCAGCGGCTTATCGGAGACCTCTCGGCGAGCCACGTCTCCGTCAGCCCGCTCCTCAACCGTCGCCCCAGCTGCAGCCTCAAATGCAGCGCGCAGCTTCAGGCACTTCAGGACCTGAAGCCGCAGCACCAGATCCTGGCATTTCTTGACGCCGACACCGTTCCGCACGCGACCTGGCTGCGGGAGCTCGCCGGAGCCTTGCGTGATCCGACCATCGGCGCCGCGACCGGCGGACGGTGGTACATGCCCGCGTCGCCAAGCGCCGGCTCGATCGTCCGTCTCCTCTGGAATATGCCCGCCCAGGTCGTCATGACGGTGGTCAATATCGCCTGGGGAGGGACGCTGGCGTTCCGCCGCCAGACCTTCGATGAGCTCAAGCTCTGCGAGCGCTGGGGCGGAGCGCTCTGCGAAGACACCATGACGGCGGATGTCCTCAAGCAGCATGGGCTCCGGATGCGGTTCGTGCCGTCGCTGCTGATGGTCAACCGCGAAGACTGCGGCTTCGTGCGGGTCTCCTTCTGGATCGCGCGCCAGCTGATCAATACCCGCCTCTACCATTCGACCTGGTGGTTCGTCATCGGACATGGATCACTCGTCTTCACGACGGTCTATGGCGGACTGGCACTGGCCGCTCTTGCGGCTTACCTGCAGGACTCGATGGCCATGTGGCGGTGCCTCGGGGCCGTCGCGCTGTTTCAGGCGACGATGCTCGCGCAGTTCCTCTGGCTGCAGATTTCGGTCAGCCGGACCATCGCCCGGCGCGGTGAGGAGCCGAGCTGGGGGAGCTGGAAGGCCTGGCTGACTGTTCCGTTCATGATCTTCGTCGCGCAGGCCGTTCACTTCTGGGCGCTGCTGTGGGCTCAGTCGGCAAAGACCGTTGAATGGCGCGGGATCATCTACCGGGTCAAGAGCCCCTTCAAGATCCAGGTGATCGGCGAGTCCAAGATCTCGACGGTCAGCACTCACTCTCTCTGAGAGGCGGTCATCAGGCGGCGCCTGGCCCAGCAGGAGGCTGGCGCGTCGGTCGGAATCTTTCTTCGCGAGCATCTCGCGGGTACAGAAGGGGTTGCCACTCCCGTCCCGCAAAGTGTCCGTCAATGTCGGGACGAGGGCCTGGGGGGCCGGGAGTTCAATCGACCTGTCCCCCCTCTGAAGTCGCTGCGTACAATTCCGGCGAGAGGCCGCGGGGTTCCGGGCTCCGATGTGCGATCGGGTGAGTCCACCGCGGCCGATCGGTCGAACTGGAGCGACTGTCCGATGTCCATTTCCGCCCCCCGCACGCTCCCCTCCGAGATCCGAGTCATCCAGGACGAGATGGCCGCGATCGCCAAGAGCTACAACCTCGACTTCTTCGAGACCATCTTCGAGTTCGTCGACTACGAAGAGATCTCCATGATGGCCGCTTACGGCGGCTTTCCCGTCCGCTACCCCCACTGGCGGTTCGGGGCCGAGTACGACGAGCTGATGAAGGGGTACTCGTACGGTCTGCAGAAGATCTACGAGATGGTCATCAACACGGATCCCTGCTACGCGTACCTGCTCTCGTGCAATTCGCTCACGGACCAGAAGCTCGTCATCGCGCACGTCTACGGGCACTGCGACTTCTTCAAGAACAATGCCTGGTTCTCGCACACGAACCGGAAGATGCTCGACCAGATGGCGAACCACGCCTCGCGCATCAACCGCTATATCGACCGCTACGGCTACGACCAGGTCGAGCAGTTTGTCGACGCCTGCCTGTCGATCGAGGACCTCATCGACCCCTATAGCCCGCACATCCGCCGCCTCCCGAACGCCCAGCAGGTCCAGGCTGACAGGGAGCAGAAAGAACACGAGGACGAACAGGAGGAGCATGGCCTGCCGGAGCCGAAAGGGAAGTTCAAGGCGAAGGACTACATGGACTCCTTCATCAATCCCCCCGAGGTCCTCGAGGCGGAACACCGGGAACGCCGTCGGCAGGAAGAGGCCCGCGCCGCCTCCCGCTCCTTCCCGGAAGAGCCGCAGCGGGACGTGATGCTGTTCCTCCTCCAGCATGCGCCGCTCCGCGAGTGGCAGCACGATATCCTGGCGATCATCCGGGACGAGGCGTACTACTTCGCCCCGCAGGGACAGACGAAGATCATGAACGAGGGGTGGGCAAGTTTCTGGCACTCGACAATCATGACGCGGCACGGCCTGACCGACGCCGAGATCATCGACTACGCCGATCACCACTCCGGCACGATGGCGATGAGCCCGCAGCGGCTGAACCCCTACAAGATCGGCATCGAGCTCTTCCGCGACGTCGAGGAGCGGTGGAACAAGGGGCAGTTCGGAGCCGACTGGGAGCAGTGCGACGACTACGACGAACGCCGTCGCTGGGACAGGAAGCTCGGCCTCGGTCGCGACAAGATCTTCGAGGTCCGCCGGATCCACAACGACGTGACGTTCATCGACACGTTCCTCACAGAAGATTTCTGCCAGAAGCACAAGCTCTTCTCGTTCGCCTACAACGAGGACAGCGGCAACTACGAGGTGGCGAGCCGGGAGTTCAAGGCGATCAAGGCCCAGCTCCTCAACAGTCTCACGAACTTCGGCAGGCCGTTCATTTACGTGAAGGACGGCAACTACCGGAACCGTGGTGAGCTGTACCTCAAGCATGAATACGCCGGCATTGAGCTCAAGCAGGATTACGCCCAGGACACCCTGACAAACCTGCAGAAGCTCTGGTCGAGGCCGGTGCACATCGAAACGGTCATCGGAGACGAGAAGAAGGTGATCTCCTACGACGGCCTGAAGCACGAGGTGCGGAGCGCGTGACCGGCTCGACCGGTCGAATTCCGCGGCGCGGCAGCCGGCGCCACCCTCTGGCCTCGCTCCGGCATTCGCAAGCCGCGCAAGACCGGCGCGTCGTCAGGCACCGACCATGAAGCGGCCGGTGCCTGCTCGCAGCATTACTACGCAAACACCTTCTGGATCGGCTCCACGTCTTCCACGCCGACAAGCCGCTGATTGAGCCCGCCGTAGAAGTAGCTCAGCCGGTTCGGATCGAGGCCCATCCGGTCGAGGATCGTGGCGTGCATCTGCTTGACGTGGAACCGGTCTTCCACCGCGGCGCTCCCGAGCTCGTCGGTCGCCCCGACGCTGATTCCCCCCTTGATGCCCCCTCCCGCCATCCAGGTCGTGAAGCCGTAGGAGTTGTGG
>JAEYWB010000684.1 GCA_023429275.1 Planctomycetota bacterium | reverse complement strand
ACATGAAGGAAACGCGTCTCCAGCGCAGAGCAGGAGACGCGTTTCCGTGATGGCTTCAACTGGAATCTGTCGAACAAACGGGCATCCAGTCCCGCGCAAGACACGCGGGCCTAGCCGGCAGACGCTGGCGTCCGGTTCGGACTCAGCGCATCGATGCGATTCTCATCTGACGCGAATCGGCCGCTATCGCGTTCCGGCTGACGAATCGCCTCGATCCGCTGTGCGGTTCAGATGTCGTAGTACATCGCGAACTCCCACGGATGGGGACGTTCGCGGATCGCTTCGACTTCCTGCGACTGCTTGTACCAGATCCACGTGTCGATCACGTCCTCGGTGAAGACGTCGCCCCGAAGGAGGAACTCGTGGTCCTCGCGAAGGGCCTTGAGCGATTCCTCGAGCGAGCCCGGGACCTTCGGGAAGGCTTCCAGCTCGCTCGGCCGCAGGTCGTAGATGTCCTTATCGAGCGGCGGGCCGGGATCGATCTGCCGCTGCACTCCGTCGATCGCCGCCATCAGGATCGCCGCCATCGCCAGGTAGCCGTTGCAGGACGAATCGGGACAGCGGAACTCGAACCGCTTGTTCGCCTGCCGCGACTTGTGAACCGGAATGCGAACCGCTGCCGAGCGGTTGCGGAAGCTGTAGGTGAGGTTGATCGGCGCCTCAAACCCCGGGACGAACCGCTTGTAGCTGTTCGTCGTCGGGCAGCAGAACGCCATCAGGGCCGGTGCGTGCTTGAGGATCCCGCCGAGGGCGTACAGGGCCATCTCGCTGAGGCCCCCGTAACCGGAGCCCGCAAATAGCGGTTGACCCGCCTTCCAGAGGGAGAGGTGCAGGTGCAGCCCTGAGCCGTTCTCGTTCCAGAGGGGCTTGGGCATGAACGTCGCCGTCTTGCCATGCCGGGCGGCGACATTCTTGACGACGTGCTTGTAGCGAAGCAGGTTGTCGGCCGTCTGGACGAGCGGCGCGTACTTCATGTCGATTTCGCACTGCCCGCCGGTCGCCACTTCGTGGTGGTGACCTTCGACATCGACGCCGCACTCCTGCAGGGCGAGCATGATCTCGGTGCGGATGTCCTGCAGCGTGTCCGCGGGCGAGGTCGGGAGATAGCCGTGGCGGCGGCGGATCTTGTAGCCCGCATTCGGCCCCTGGGTCACATTGCCGCGGTTCCACTCCCCCTCGATGCTGTCGATGTAGTAGTAGCCCTCATGGTCGTTCTGATCGAAGCGGACGTTGTCGAAGACGAAGAACTCCGCCTGGGCGCCGAAGTTCGCGACGTCGGCGATTCCGGTCGAGAGCATGTACCGCTCGGCCTTCCGGGCGACGTTGCGCGGGTCCTTCGGGTAGTCCTCGCGAGTGATCGGCTCCTGGATGTTGCAGGTCATCGCCAGCGTCGACTGCATGAACGGGTCGACGTAGGCGGTCTCCGGCTGCGGGACGACGAGCATGTCGCTCTCGTTGATCGCCTGCCAGCCGCGGATCGAGGAGCCGTCGAAGGTGAATCCTTCGGCGAAGCTTTCCTCGGTGAGCCCCTTCACCGGGATGGTGAAGTGCTTCTGCGTCCCGGGAAAGTCCATGAAGCGGAGGTCGACGGCACGGATCTCAGCACGCCTGCAGAGCGCAAGCACTTCCTTGGGGGTCATGGATGAATGTCGGATCGGGTGAGCGTGTCGTGTGCGCGACCATCACAGAGTCTGCGGTGTGCGCAGCGACTCGTCAATCATCCCGATGACGCAACTGGCCATCAGGACAAAAGTTCCATCAGGAAAGTCCCTCCCCCGGCCCATCAGCTGCCTCGTCCGCAGGCTCGAGATGCTCAAACCCGCAGCAATCATTCCGCGCGGAGTGAACTCTCACCTGTCCGACTTGGGCCGCCGCGTCCGGGATTGCGGCGCCAAAGGCTCGGTAGGAGCTTCGTTCGAATCGACCATCTTCGGGGGAGTCGGAGAGCGCCCCGGTTTCGCGGGCTGGAACGTCGTCCGTTTGGCGACGGGGGCCGAGATCGCACCGCACGCCGTGCAGCGGCCTCGCACATCGATCGGTTCGCCACACTGATTGCAGAGAGGGACCGGCCTCTCGGCCGCGTCGAGCATCTTCGAGGTCTTCCCCGCGACTCGCTTGGCTGGCGCGGCAGCAGCTGGACGTGGCGGAACGACCGGAGGGGGAGGCGACGCCGAAGTCTTTGACGCAGGAGTCACTTTCGAGGCAGAAATGAGCGGCGCTGCCGGCCTCTTCGCCTGGGCCGCAGCCGAGGCGGACGGCGGAATGGTGGTGGAGGAGGGAACGGACGGGGCCGCGACCCGCAGGACTTTCGATTTCGCCCCTTCTGCCTTAAGGATCGCGGCGTCGGTCCGCGAATTCTTCTGTCCACCCGGACTTCCGGGCCGGACGATCGAAGCCCGCGCGGTCTTCCCGCTCTGCCGCTCGACCGCGGAGACGTGGACGCGGGCCTGCTCGTCGTAACGGATCGTCACTTCGATCGGCGGCGAGACAGGGAGCCCGGCGGGCAGATCGTCCACGACGCATTCACCGAGAGGAACAGGGGGCTCCTCCCTGGATGTCCCGCTCTCGACGATGTGCAGATGAACCCGGCGCTGATTGGCGACCACCGTTCCGAATTCCTGCTTGAACGCACACGGCAGCGGCGTGTCCGCGGCGATCAGGTAGTGCGGAACCCTCTCGCCGGTAAGGCCGTCGCGGACGAGGATTCCAAGCGCCCGGGCACAGACGCTCTGCTGCTGGAACCGGGCGAGTCGCGCCGTCGCCTCCTTGCTCAGGATCGACTGGGCGAACTTCTCCCCGCTCAACAGCATCCCGGCATAGTAGGCTGCCCCGTGCGAGATCGACTGATCGGGCGAGAGAGTCGCGTTGATGGTCGTTCCGCTGATCCGCTTGAGCATCTCGCGGACCATCGGCATTCGCGTCGCCCCACCGACGATCAGGACAGCGTCGACCTTGGCCCAACCCATGCGGTTGGCCTTGAGCAGGTCCCGCGTGATGTCTTCGACGCGGTTGACCAGTCCTGACGTCAGCTTCTCGAACCCCGGACGTTCGATCGAGATCACCTTACGGCGTCCGGCATGCTGCAGGGTCAGTAGGGCCTTGCTCCGCACGCTGAGACTTCGCTTGGCTTGCTCCACTTCGAGCGAGAGCGACTGCATTGTCTCGAGGTCGAGCCGCGGATCGGTCGACGTTTCCTTCTCGAACAGGTCGCACGCAAACGTCTCGAGCGCCTTGTTCCAGTCAAGCCCTCCGAGATTGAGGTCACCGCCGCTGGAGACGACCGTCACCTTGTCCTTGTTGTAACGGACGAGCGACAGGTCGAACGTTCCGCCGCCGAGGTCGAAGACCATGACGGTCTGGTCGTTCGCGAGTTCGGCGAACCACATCCCTTCGCCAAGGACGTAACAGAGCGACGCCGCCACCGGCTCGTTGATGATGTCGACCCGCTCGAGGCCGGCCATCCGCCCCGCCTCGGCCGTCTTCTGACGCTGAATATCGCTGAACTGGGCGGGGACCGTGATGACCGCCTGCCTGATCGGCATCCCGAGCCGGTCTTCCGCCGCTCCGAGAAGCTTACGGATGATGACCGCCGCAATGTCTTCCGGCCGGTAGGTTTCGCGGTCGATGACCCAGGTCTTCTGGGGATCCCCCATGTATCGCTTGGCGTGCTGGATCACCCGCGTCGGATGAGCGAC
>JAEYWB010000638.1 GCA_023429275.1 Planctomycetota bacterium | reverse complement strand
TATCGCGACCGCCTCGAGAAGGTGACCCCCGCCGACGTCCAGGCGGTGGCGAAGAAGTATTTTCAAAGGAACAATCGAACCGTCGGCATCTTCGTCCCGACGACGGAAAGCCAGCGAGTCACCGTGCCGCCGACGCCGCTGCTCGCCGAGATGATCGGCGACTACAAGGGACGTGAAGCGGTTGCCCAGGGCGAGTCGTTCGACGTCTCTGCCGAGAGCATCGAGAAGCGGACGAAGCGGACGAAACTCGACGGCGGTCTCAAGGCGGCCTTCCTCCCGAAGAAGACCCGCGGCGAGTCGGTCAATGTCGTCCTTCGGCTGCGGTACGGCACCGCCGAGACGCTGCGGGGGAAGACCGCGGCTTGCGAAGTCCTCCCCTCCCTGATGACGAAGGGGACGAAGAAGTACAGCCGGCAGCAGATCCAGGACATCCTCGACAAGAACAAGGCTCAGCTCGTCCCGAGCGGCAGCGCCGGCGAGGTGAGCATCGCGATTGAAACCCGCCGTGCGAACCTGGTCGCGGTCCTGGACCTGCTCCGCGAGATCCTTCGCGAGCCGACCCTCGCCTCCGACGAACTGGAGATCATCCGCAATCAGCGGATCGGGGCGTTCAAGCAGCAGTTGACCGATCCGCAGGCGCTCGCCCGCGTCGCCGTTTACCGCCACCTCGGCGAGTTCCCGGCGGATGACGTGCGGTATGTCCCGACCGTCCAGGAGGAGATCGAACGCTGGAAGAATCTCCGCCAGGAGGAGGTTGTCGATCTCTATTCGAAGTTCCTCAGCGGTCAGCATGGGGAAGTGGCGGTCGTCGGCGACTTCAATATCGAAGAGGTCGCACCGGCGCTCGAGAAGGCGCTTGAAGGCTGGACCACCAATGAGAAGTTCGAGCGGATCCGCCGGCCCGGCCAGGTCGAGATCACCCCGGACTCCCGCGAGCAGATCGAAACGCCGGACAAGGAAAACGCCGTTTACCTCGCCGCCACGGTCATCCCGATGAGCGACGCCTCGCCGGACTACCCCGCGATCCTGATCGCCAACCAGATTCTCGGCAGCAGCGGCCTGTCGTCGCGTCTGGGAGATCGGATCCGGCAGAAGGAGGGGCTCTCCTACGGCGTCGGATCGATGCTGCGAGCCAGCTCGTTCGACGACCGCGCGGTCTTCATGCTGTACGCGATCACGAACCCGGTCAACATGCCGAAGGTCGAAGTCGCGATGAAGGCGGAAGTGGAGAAGCTCGTCTCCGACGGCGTCACGAGCTCCGAACTGTCGGATGCCCAGCGGGGCTACCTCGAGAACCTGAAGGTGAACCGCACGAGCGACAATGAGCTCGCCAGCACCCTGGCGGACACGCTGAACACCGACCGGACGATGGAGTACTACGCGAAGCTCGAGAAGTCGATCGCGGGGCTCAGCACGGAAGTGGTGGCGGACGCCCTGAAGAACCGCATCATCTGGAAGCGGATTGCCGTCGTCGCCGCAGGCGATTTCGCCAAGGCGAAGAAGGAAGCCGCCGCCAAGGATGAAGGGGGCAAGAAGTAGCGAATCACCACGTCCCGGGTCAGGTCGATCCGCCGGAACGCGTCAGCGTCCGGTTCGAACCGGGGGCTGGCGCCCGGCGGCTGATGGCTTGAACCGGGCGTCGTGCGTGTGAAGCGGCGTTATCCCCATCAAGTCTGTCGTCCCAACTCCACCGACGCTCCCGATCCGGCCGGCCGGATCGAAAGTTTTCGGATTCCGCCCCGCGGGGCAGTCCACTCCCCGGGGAGTGGGGAGTCGAAGCTCGTGCTCTCCGTGCCGGCGATCATTCCCCCGATTCACACCCATGTCATTCAAGCCAGCCTACAAGCGCATCCTCCTCAAGATCAGCGGCGAGTGTTTCTGCCGTAACCGCGAAGGGGGAATCTCCATGTCCGAGGTCGGCGCGGTCTCGGAGCAGATCAAGAAGGTGGTCGCCTCGGGCGTCCAGCTCGCGATCGTCTGCGGCGGGGGCAACATCCTCCGCGGCAAGCAGTTCTCGGCGGTGAGCGCCGCGATCCAGCCGGCGACCGCCCACTACATGGGGATGCTGGCGACGATCATCAACGGCCTCGCGCTCCACGACGCGCTCGAGAATGCGGGCGTCCCGACCCGGCTCCAGACGGCCATCCGCATGGAGAGCGTTGCCGAGCCGTTCATCCGCCGGCGGTGCATCCGGCACCTCGAGAAAGGACGTGTCGTCATCCTCTCCGGGGGGACCGGCAGTCCGTTCGTCACGACCGACACCGCCGCGGCCCTCCGCTCGCGGGAAATCGAAGCGTCGGCTCTCCTCAAGGCGACCCGTGTCGACGGCATCTACTCGGAAGATCCCGAGAAGAACCCGCACGCCGTCCGCTACAGCGAGATCAGCTACCAGGACGTCCTGACGAAGCGGCTCGGCGTGATGGACCTGCAGGCGGTCCACCACTGCATGGAAGGGAAGATCCCGATCGTGGTCTTCAACTACCTGCGTGAAGGGAACGTCGAACGAGCGGTCGCCGGAGAGCGGATCGGGACCCTCGTGCATGGGGCGGCGCAGAGCGTGTAGCTGTTGTAGCGGCAACTCTCGAAGACCCGTTTAGCCGCAATACCGATCAATTAGTCATAACCACTGTCTCGACGAAGGTTTTCGAGAGGGGTGGTGGGCGGCGGTGTTTGGGTTGCTTCTTGTTCCACTTCG
>JAEYWB010000623.1 GCA_023429275.1 Planctomycetota bacterium | reverse complement strand
TCCGTCCCAGACGAGCAGAGGGAGGCCGTGACCGCCCCGGGCTCCCCGACGCCCGCCCAGGGCGAGAGCGACCGGTGCCCTCTGGCCGACAGGTAACCGCTGCAGGGCCGACGCCAGCGTCAACCGCACGAGCCCGGAGCGGTCTGTGGCGGCCATCTCGAGAAGCTGCGGCCCGATCAATCCCGCGGCATGGGTCAGCTTCGCCGCAAAGGCCGGCTCCTGAGCAACCGGGCCCAGAGGCCCGTCGAGAGGGAATCGGTCGGTGAGCCGCCGAATCCCCCATGCCCGCATCTCCTCGTCGTCATGAAGACCTTCCGCCCGGAAGAACCTCTCGTCGAGGGCGTCCATGCTGAACAGAGTCATCATCGCCCGCAGGCGCACCGCCCGGTCGGGATCGTCAATGAGGAGCTTCAGCAGAGGGCCGGTCGTCGCAGCCGGGGCCGGTCGTCCGGCATAGCGTTCCGTCAGGATGAGCCGTGCCTGCCGGGCGAACCACTCGTTCTTTGACCGGTGCAACGCGACGAGGTCTTTGTCAGGCTTCGTTCGAAGGTCGAATGAAGTAACAGGCTCCGGACTACCGTATGTGATCTTGTAGATCCGACCGCTGGTCCGATGGACGCCGTTGCGCTCGTGGCACTCCCCCGTGTCGCTCCAGTCGATGATGTAGACGCCGCCGTCCGGCCCATACGAGAGATCGAGCGTCCGGAACCAGGGGTCGTCGCTCGTCAGGAAATCGGGCGAATGCCTGGCGACGAACCCGCCCCCCTGCCGCTCGACGGTCTCCATGTTCACCCGCCGGCCGTGCAGGTTGATGGTGAAGAACTTGCCATAGTACTCGGCCGGCCAGTTGTGGCCCAGGTAAATCATCGCCCCCGAGTGGGCGTGCCCCCCGCCGAGGTCGTTCGCCGCACCATCGCGCGAGTTCTGCCATCCCTTGCCGGTGTCGAAGTGAAAGTGATCCGCATGGTGCTCCTGCATCTGATAGACGCGGGGGTTCGGGTCGAGCGTCCCGTTCCGGCTGAAGTGCCCGCCGACGACGTTGTAGTAGAAGTGCCCCGCGACCGTGTTCGAGAAGAACAACTCCCCCTGGGCGTCCCAGTCGTGCCCCCAGGGGTTCGTCGTCCCGGTGCTGAGGGTCTCGTAGGTCTTGCGGATCGGGTGATACCTCCACATCCCTCCCCGGAGCGGAACGCGGCGCGTCTCCGGTGTTCCGGGCGGACCGATGTCGCCTGGGCACGAACCGCCGCATCGGCCGTAGAGCCAGCCATCGGGACCGAACCGCAAGCCGTTCGCGAAGTTGTGATAGCTCTCGCTGAAAACGTTGAAGCCGTCGAGGACTGTCTCCGGCGGCCCGTCCGGGAGATCGTCGCCGTTGGCATCGGGGATGAACATCAGTCGCGGCGGGCACATGACCCACGTGCCGCCATGACCCACCTCGACGCTCGTCAGGATCTGCAGGTCGTCGACGAAGACCTTCCGCGAGTCAAACCGCCCGTCGCCGTTCTGATCCTCGAAGATCAGGACCCGATCGCGAAGCCCGAGATCGAACCGCGTCTGGCCGTCGGCATACGTGTAGTTCTCGGCAATCCAGAGCCGGCCCCGGGCATCCCAGGCCATCCCGATCGGGTTCTGGACATCCGGTTCGGCTGCGAAGAGAGTCGCCTGGAATCCGGGGGGGAGACGGAGCTTCCTGACAGCTTCGTCGGGTGGCGTGGCGACCGCCTTGGCATCGTCGGCCGTGTTGAAGGGGGCTGGAAACTCGTCTGCGGATGCGGAGCGGATCGCGACAAAGGCGATGAGGAGAATCCCGAGCGAGCGCATGTCCACCTCAATTGTCTCGACTTCACAGGCACTCCCGGTTCGGACCAGGGAGTTGCCGGACCAGTCAGCGTGACACATTCGCGTAGTGCGTTCCACCCACGCCATCTCGCGTGCTTCTCATGAACGGACGGATCGCGAGCCGTCGCGCAGGCTTACGAGATACACAGAAAGCACGGCATGCACCGATATGGTTACATCTTCTTCACTCCACGAGACCGCACGTTTACCGACTTCCGGGGCGCGACTATGGTTGCGGGACGATCGAATTCTTAGGTCACTAAAGAACGAGAACGCCTTGAAAGTCCCACCGCTTCTGGCCAGCCTCCCTGCGCTGCTCCTGCTCGTTTCCGGATGCAGCCACCACCACGAAGAACACCACGAAGAGGCCCACCGCGTCGTGGCGACGACTCCGATCGCCCAGGACGTCACGATCACGCAGAAGTACGTCTGCCAGATCCGCTCGCAGAAGCACATCGAGGTGCGGGCCCTGGAAGGGGGCTATCTCGAAGAGATCCCCTTCAAGGAAGGGCAGCACGTCAAGGCGGGAGACTGCATCTTCCGCGTGCTGCCGATCCTCTACAAGACGAAGTACGACGCCGAGAAGGCGGAGGCGGACCTCGCGCAGCTCGAGTACAACAACACCGAGCGGCTGGCGAGGGACAATGTCGTCTCGGCGAACGAGCTGGCTCTGCTCAAGGCCAAGCTGAACAAGGCCCTCGCCAAGGCCGAGCAGGCGAAGGCGGAGCTGAACTTCGCCTGCATCAAGGCCCCCTTCGACGGGATCGTCGACCGCATCCGCTTCCAGCAGGGGAGTCTGGTCGAAGACGGAGATGTCCTGACGACTCTCTCCGACAACCAGACGATGTGGGTCTACTTCAACGTCCCCGAGGCCCGCTACCTCGAATACAAGACGAATCTCGAGCAGCACCAGGGGGAGCTGCAGGTCGAGCTCGTGCTCGCCAACGGAAACAAGTTCGATCATGTCGGCAAGATCGGCGCGATCGAGGCCGACTTCAACAACGAGACCGGCAACATCGCCTTCCGGGCCGACTTCCCGAACGCGGATGGACTGCTCCGCAACGGCCAGACCGGCACCGTGTGGATCAAGCGGATCCTCCCGAACTCTGTCGTCATCCCGCAACGGGCCACGTTCGAGATCCTCGACAAGCGGTACGTCTATGTCGTCGACAAGGACAACGTCGCCCACCAGCGCGAGATCAAGATCGAAAACGAGCTCGACGACATCTTCGTCATCAAGGAGGGCGTTGCCGTCAGCGACACGATCGTGCTCGAAGGTGTCCGCCAGATCCGCGACAGCGACAAGGTCGAGTTCGAAGAGAAGGAGCCGACGGAAGTGATGGCCCAGCTCAAGAACGAGGCCGAGTAGTCCCGCAGCCCCCGGCTTCGACGAAGTCGGGGGTGCTGGACCATTGATTGCGGCGCGTGGTCACAAGGACCGCGCCGATCCCCCTGCGCCTGCTGTCGACTTCCCCCGCCGTTCGCCTTCGTCCCCGGAGGCGACCCGATCCGCCTTCCTCCCCGCCCTCTCGAGTCCAGTTCAGAAACGATCCTTGCCACAGAGGGGACAGAGGCCGCAGAGAGTCCTCGCTGTCCTCTGTGGCTGATTCCTGCCGCCTGCAGACGAACAACACGGCTGATGTTCTGACGCAGCTTCATCACCCGCATCGCCAGCACCTATGTTCTCACAGATTCTCCATCGGCCGGCTCTGGCGATCGTCATCTCGCTGCTGATCCTCTTCCTCGGGGGGCTCGCGATCGGCACGCTGCCGATCTCGCAGTTTCCGAATGTGGCTCCGCCGAGCGTCATCGTCTCGGTCTCCTATCCCGGTGCGAGCGCGAACGTCCTGACCGACTCGGTGCTGGTCATCCTCGAGCAGGCGATCAACGGCGTGCAGGACATGCGGTACATGGCCTCCGCCGCGACGAGTGCCGGCGAAGGGGCGATCCAGATCGTGTTCGAGCCCGGCACCGATCCGAACGTCGCGGTGCTCAACGTCAACAACCGCATCCAGATCGTGAAGAACCGGCTCCCCAAGATCGTGGAGCTGGAGGGGATCATCGTTCAGCAGGCCATGACGAGCATGCTGATGTACGTGAACATCTACAGCACGGACAAGAGCCTCGACCAGAACTTCCTCTACAACTACGTCACCGTCAACCTGATCCCCGAGATCCGCCGGATCCGCGGGATCGGCAGCGCGAACATCCTGGGGAACCGCGCGTACGCGATGCGTGTCGAGCTCAACCTCGAGCGGATGCGGGCCTACAACATCTCGTCCGACGACGTCATGAAGGCGATCGCGGAGCAGAGCATGATCGGCTCCCCCGGACGGCTCGGCCAGGCGACCGGAAAGACGTCGCAGACGATCGAATACGTGCTGACGTGGGTCGGGCGGTACAACAAGCCCGAGCAGTACGAGAACATCATCCTGAAGGCGAACCCCAAGGGGGAAATCCTCCGCATCAAGGACGTCGCCCGGGTCGAGCTCGGCTCGTCCTTCTATGACCTCTACTCGGATATCGACGGCAACGCTTCGGCCGCCATCGTGCTCAAGCAGCTTCCGGGGACCAATGCCGCGACGATCATCGAAGAGGTCAAGCACCGGCTCGAGAAGGCCCAGGAGGAGATGTTTCCCCCGGGAATGCACTTCGAGGTCAGCTACGACGTCTCGGCATTCCTCGAGGCCTCGATCGAGCAGGTGCTCCACACGCTGTTCGAAGCGTTCGTACTCGTGGCTCTCGTGGTGTTCCTGTTCCTCGGCGACTGGAGGTCGACCCTGATCCCGACGCTGGCGGTGCCTGTGTCGCTGATCGGAACGTTCTTCTTCATGCTGATGTTCGGCCTGTCGGTCAACCTCATCACGCTCTTCGCGCTGGTGCTGGCGATCGGGGTCGTCGTCGACGATGCGATCGTCGTCGTCGAAGCGGTTCATGCGAAGATGCACGAGAAGCACCTCTCCCCCTATCGGGCGACCAAAGAGGTGATGAACGAAATCAGCGGGGCCATCATCGCGATCACGCTCGTGATGACGGCGGTGTTCGTCCCCGTGACGTTCATGTCGGGACCGGTCGGCGTGTTCTACCGGCAGTTCGGCCTCACGATGGCGATGTCGATCGTCCTGTCGGGGGTCGTCGCCTTGACGCTCACCCCCGTCCTGTGCGCGATCATCCTGAAGCCGCATTCCGGCCCGAAGAAAATCCGTGGTCCGATCTCGCTGGTCCTGCAGCTCTTCGACAAGTTCATCATCAAGGTGACAGGGGGATACGCCGCCCTGCTGCGGCCGATCGTCACACGGCGGGCCATGACGCTCCTGGTCGTGGCGGGCTTCAGCATCGCCATCTATGCCGTCAACTCCGTCCTGCCGAGCGGGTTCATTCCTCTCGAGGACCAGGGGATGATTTACGGGATCATCCAGACCCCTCCGGGTTCGACGCTCGAGTACACGAACGCCAAGTCCCACGAGCTGCAGCAGATCGCCAAGAAGATCGACGGAGTTTCGTCGGTCTCCTCGCTGGCCGGCTACGAAGTGCTGACCGAGGGCCGCGGGTCGAACGCCGGGACCTGCCTCATCAACCTGAAGCCCTGGGCTCAGCGGAAGATGACCTCGAAGCAGATCATCGCGGAGCTCGAGAAGGAAGGACGCCACATCTCCAACGTGAAGCTCGAGTTCTTCGAGCCTCCCGCGGTGCCGGGTTTCGGTGCGGCCGGGGGATTTTCAGTGCGCGTGCTCGACAAGACGAACACCACGGACTACCAGGCGCTCGGCGAGGCGACCGACAAGTTCCTCGCCGCGCTCGGCAAGCGGAAAGAGGTCAAGGGCCTGTTCACGTTCTTTGCCAGCAACTACCCGCAGTATGAGCTGGTCATCGACAACGACGTTGCGATGCAGAAGGGGGTTTCGATCAAAGATGCGATGGAGAACCTGTCGATCGTCGTCGGCAGCACCTGGGAGCAGGGCTTCGTCCGCTTCGGACAGTTCTTCAAGGTCTACGTCCAAGCCGCACCGGAGTTCCGCCGGTACCCGGAGGACCTCGAGAACATGTTCGTCAAGAACGAGAGCGGGGAGATGGTCCCCTACTCGGCGTTCATGAAGATCAAGAAGCAGCAGGGGCTCAACGAAATCAACCGGTACAACCTTTACCCCTCGGCCGCCATTCAGGGGGCGCCCTCTCCCGGCTTCAGTACCGGCCAGGCGATCCAGGCGATCAAGGATGTCGCGAAGGAGACGCTGCCGCGCGGCTACGATATCGGCTGGGAGGGACTCTCGTACGACGAGGCCAACAAG
>JAEYWB010000567.1 GCA_023429275.1 Planctomycetota bacterium | reverse complement strand
ATTCATAACAGTGCTTGACCAGCAGCGGTCGGATGCGGCTCTCGAAGAAGGCGATGTTCTCCGGCGTGTTGACCGCGGGGTCGCTCCCGTCGTGCTCACCCTACCAGATATAGACCACGGAGAAGTTCGCCGCCCCTCCCTGGCTGGCCAGGCGGATCGCCCCGTCGCGGACATCCGTCACCCACGGACCAAGCTTCTTCCACGAACCTTCGGTCCCGCTGTTGTGCTGCGGGACAACGACGCGGCCGTTGAGGGAGACGCTGAAGGTCTCCGGGTTGTTGTCTTCCCAGACGTAGAGAAAGACCGAGTACCGGCCGCGCGGGACTTCCAGGAGCTCGACGCTGTTCTTTCCGCTGCCGCCGCCCCAAAGGCTCGAGCGGATCATTTTCGCCCGCTCGGGGTCAGTCGGCGGAACGAGCGTCACCTTCTGATTGTCGAAGCCCCGGTCGGAGGAGCGCATCCACTTCGCATCACCGCCGTCCCACGGATGGCCGTCGATCCTGACCGGCGGCCCGTTGAGATTGATGCCGCGGAAGAACGTCGGTGTCCCATCGGCCGACGCACCTCCGGCGAGACAGGCCAGTCCCAGGAGCGTCGTCAGCACCAGCCGGCAGACTCCCGCCCGATGACGCGCCGCAGACTCTTCGACGAAAAAGGGCTCGTGGGACATGGTGTCGCGGAAACGAGGTTCGGCCGGACGGGACGATTCCGATTCGGACGCGGACGTCTCAAAGACGCCGCGGAGCCAGCAGGTACTGCTTCCCGTATGTCAGGTGATGCCTCATCCGTTCGGCCGCGAGGTCGCCGTCCCCTGAAAGGACCGCTTCTGCGACCTGGCGATGCTCGTGCCAGCCATCCGTCATCCGTTCCGGCTTGCGGGTACTGACCCGTGTGACGACGCGGTGGATCCGGTCACGGAGCCGCTGCATCGTCGAGAGGATCTCGGTGTTCCCGAGAAACTCGCACCACAGCAGGTGGAACTCGGCATCCAGCCAGACGTTCGTCCGCACATCCCCGCTGCGAGCCGCCTCTTCCTGCCGGCGGAGATTCACGGAGAGCCGTTCGACCTGCGGGGGAGTCAGCCGCCCTGCCAGCTGGCGGACGACATACGGCTCGAGGACTTCGCGAATCTCGAACTGGTCGGCGATCTCCTCGAGCGACAGGTCGTGGACGACGATCCCCTGTTGCGGGGAGACGCCGATGAACCCCTCCGCCTCGAGTCTCTCGAGAGCCGACTTGATCGGCGTCTTGCTCATCTGGAGTCGGGCCGCGAGCTGCCGTTCCGACAGAAACTCGCCCGGCCCGACGGTCTCATCAAGAATAAGCTGCTTGATGTCGGCGTAGGCGCGGTCCTTCATCAGTTCGCCGCGCTTGTCCCCCAGGGACGCCCGTTTCTTCGAGGACGTGGCTTCGAGCACGCCGGCACTCCTGGGCAATAAGTTGGAGGAGCAGGTCGGGACACCGCCGATTCCAAGCAACCTACTGAGATCTCAGTGGGATGTCAAATTGATGTTGCTGTGCCGATTGTGTCGGTTGAGATAGGAGGGGGCTCCCCTCACTGGTCCCCAAAGCGGCGGATCGGGCTGATTCTCATTGCGGGACTGGCAGCCTATCCTGCCCCGCATCAGGCAAAAACGTTTGTCTTTTGCACGACAGGACTTGCGTTGCATCCCCTGGCGGCCAGGCTGTTCAACGGCTTCGATTCTCCCCGCCTCTGACCAGAAGTTCAGTCATCCACCATCGCCGCGATGGTCGATTGGTCTGTGCGGCTTTTTCTGGAGTTCAATCGCTCCGAATCGCCCGTTCAAGGAGACGACAGGAAAGAGTGGTGTCTCCACTGGCACCATGACTTGTCCTCCTCGAACGATTGCCGTATCCTCCTCCGCTCCACTTTTTGCACTCCACCTGCCTCGGCAGGGATGAAAGATTTCGGTCATGCATCCGCTTATCGAAGCCGCTGAAAAGTCGTCTCTCCGCGAGAAGCCGCTGAAGTTCGACATTGGCGACACGGTCGACGTGCACACGCGGATCCTGGAAGGTGACAAGGAGCGCGTCCAGCTCTTCAACGGCGTGGTGATCGCCATCTCCGGCAAGGGGATGGGCGAAATGTTCACCGTCCGCCGGATCGTTGCCGGGGAAGGGGTCGAACGGACGTTCCCGGTCAATTCGCCGAAGGTGGCGGACGTGGTCGTGAAGCGCCAGGCTGAAGTCCGCCGGGCCAAGCTGTACTACCTCCGCGGCCGCGTCGGCAAGGCGACCCGCCTCCGCGAACGCCGCCAGGAAGCGAAGTAGTCTTCGTTTCACGGCCATCCGATGGCCGCACATGGCTGAGGAATCACACACACCAGGGTTTCGACCCTGGTTTTTTTTGTGGACGGAGAGAGGCCGGCGGACTCGCCCGCCGGCTTTGCGCCTCATCCGTGTCATCCTTGAAATCCGAGGCTCCCCCGATCCATCCGGAAGAGTGGATGGCCGACCGGTTGACGATCTGAGGGACGCTTACGAGCTGAGGGACGTTACGGCCCCTTCGGCCCCAGTCCCACCTGCGTGACGGTCCGCAACGGGTACTCATCGAGCAACTGGCGGATCTCGTCCAGCGTGACGCTCCGGACCTCCGCGAGGTCTTCGGCCACGGAACGGTACTCCTTCCGGTAAACCCAGTCGTTCCCGAGAGTCGAAAGCCGACCCATCGGCCGTTCACTCCGGAGGACGATCCGCGAGGAGACCTTGTTTCGGGCCTGTTCCAGTTCGGTCTCTGTCAGGCCGTCGGCCATAACTTTGGCCAGAACCCGTTCGACCAGCTCGAGGTTCGCCTCGACGTCGTCCGGCTCGCAGCAGAGGTAGGTCATCCAGGCCCCGTGCCCTTCGAATTCGCTGTATCCGAGGTCGGCGGTTTCGGCCCGGCCGCTTTCGACCAGCTCCCAGTAGAGCCGTCCGCTCCCCTCTTCTCCGACGATGACGCTCACCATCTCGGCGGCGAACCGGAGGCGGCTCGTCGCGTCGGGGGCGGGAGCCATGCCGATGACGTGCTCCTGGTGGATGGAGTCTTTCTCGATCCACCGCTTCGACGGCGTCGGTCGCGGGGGTCGGAGCTGCCGGGTCGCTCCGCCACGGAGCCAGTTTCCGCAGCGCCGCTCCGCAAGGCGGATCAGCTCGGGGAAATCGAAGTTTCCGGCGGCGACGAGGGTCAGGTTCTCGGTGCCGTACTGCCGGGCGTGGTAGGCCCGCATCTGCTCGGAGGTCAGAGCGGTAATGCTCTCGGCGGTCCCGAGGACGCTCTGGCCAAGCGGATGCCCGGCGAAATAGGACTGCATCGCCTGTTCGTAGACGGCGTACGACGGCTGGTCGTCGTACATACCGATCTCCTCGATGATCACCTGCTTCTCCATATCGAAGTCCGCCTGCCGGAGAGACGGGCGGATGAGGGCGGAGAGCAGGTCGAGCGTCGGCTCGAGCGATTCCGGAAGGACGGCGGCGTAGTAGAGCGTCGTCTCTTCGCTGGTCGAAGCGTTGTAGTTCGCGCCAAGCTCGTCAAAGACCCGGTTGACGTCCGCCGCGGAGTAGCGGTCGTCCCCCTTGAACGCCATGTGCTCAAGGAAATGGCTGACTCCGGCGACCTCGGGCGTTTCGTCGCGCGACCCGGTCCGGACGAAGTAACCGAGGGCGACGCTGTGGGCCTGGGGATTGACCTCCCCCAGGATATGGAGGCCGTTGGGAAGTTCGATTTGCGAGAATTGCATCAGTGACGCGATCGGACGGACGGCGAGCCGCGGACGGAGCGTCGACTCTCCACGTTGAGAAACGACAGACGCTGTGCCCGCGAGGACAATCCCTCAACTGTATCGCCCGACTCCCGGAAAGTCTTGGCCCGATGTTTCTGTCCGATCAGGCATTCCATGGCCGACATCTCCAGGTGGAGTCGCGCCGGAGGGTGAGTGGAGCGGACGTCCATCCACGTCGGCTGACATGACGCCATCGGCCGCGCGGTCGCCTCACGCGACATCGAAACAGCCGGCGGCCCGACGCGACGGCCGGAGACGGCGCCCGGCCACCAGTCAGAATGGCGTCTCAGTTCATCGACGCAGCCTTGCGGGCAGCGGCTTTCCGTCCTGTCCGGAGACGCTCCATCACGTCGGAAATCCGCTCGTGGTTCGCTCTCGTCTGCCGGATCACCAGGGACTGAGCCGCCGCATGCTCCACGATCGAGCCTTCCTGCGTCGCCCCTCGATCGACAACCGACTCGATGCGGGCAATCAGCAGCGAGGCATCGAACTGCGGGGGCATTCCCGGCGACACATGCCAGACGGGAAGATCGCCGACCCGGTAGACCTTCACCAGGAGCTGGTCCGACTTCGCCGCTTCGGCCGCCCGGACGCGGCGGGTCGAGAGACCGTTTCCAATGACCAGGAGCGTGAGCCCGCAGACAAGGGCCCCCTTGAAAAGACGTGGAAAAGCCATCATCGAATCCTTTCGAGACGGGAGTCCGTGCGTCCGGGGGCAGTCCCGAAGCGGGCCGACGCCGGAACAGCGGAAACTTATCTGTTCCCGGGAATTCAGGACAGATGAACCTCGATTCTGAACGGCCCCTGGGAACGCCCGGTTCCGGCGTTCGCTCTCTCGAATTCCCCCGGGGGGGGCCGTCAGCCCCGGAAAAAACCTGAGCATTTCCCCGACCTTGACGCCCCCCTCCCCATGCCCTACTTTCGCGCCGCGCTTCGGCCAGAAGGTGGTTTGCCGACGCCCCGGAGGACGAGTGGCTCGTTTCCCGTCTGAGTTTCTCTAACCACTTTTCCCGATTGAACATGGCCGATCTCATCCCTCCGCATGGTGGCTTGTCCGAACCCGTCTGCCTGACCGTCAAGGACGCCGATGTCGCGGCGTTCAAGGCCGAGGCCGAATCGCTTCCGAAGGTCCCGGTCTCCGCCGCCGACCTCTCGAGCGTCTACCGCTTCGCCGACGGCACCCTCAGCCCTCTCAAGGGGCCGATGACCTCCGCGGTCTACAACCGCGTCCTCGACGAGTGCGTCATCGAGAACAACGGCAAGCTGTACGCCTGGACGATTCCGATCGCCTTCCCGATCACCGCCGCCCAGGCCAAGG
>JAEYWB010000551.1 GCA_023429275.1 Planctomycetota bacterium | reverse complement strand
TCGCCTCGGCGGATCCGGAGACTCCCGCCGGAACGGAAGAGGGTCGAAAGCCGCTCTGGGCGAAGTTCCGGATCCTGCCGCGGATGGCGGGCGTCGTTCTCTGAGAGGAGTGGGTAGCAGGTAGTGGGCAGTGGGTAGCAAGAAGCCCCCCCATTCCAACGCCCCCATTTTTCGTCTTCCCACCCACTACCCACTACCCACCACCCACTACCCACCACCCATGTTCTCCACCGAATCCCCCGCCGCTCTCGCCGATGGCTCCCGCCGCGAGACGCGCGAGGCCCGTTTCCAGCGGCTCAAGCAGGAGATCCACAAGCACCTCGTCAGTGCCATGGATCTCTCGTGCGCCACGGCCCTCGAGGACTGCGAACTGCGGCGCGAGCTGCGGCGCGGGATCGAGGACCTCTGCCGGTTCCGCGCGGACCTGCTCAGCGAAAGCGAACGGGAACGGCTCGTCAACGAGATCACCGACGAGGCACTGGGACTCGGACCGATCGAGCCGCTGCTTCGCGACCCGACGATCTCCGACATCCTGATCAACGGCCCGAGCACGGTGTATGTCGAACGCCGCGGCCGGCTGGAGCCGACGAGCGTGACGTTCCACGACGAGGAGCACCTCGTCGAGATCGTCCAGCGGATCGCCAGCAAGGTCGGGCGGCGGCTCGACGAGGCGAGCCCGATGGTCGACGCCCGCCTGACCGACGGCAGCCGCGTCAACGCGATCATCCGGCCGCTCGCGCTCGACGGGGCGCTCGTCTCGATCCGGCGGTTCGGATCGAAGCCCCTCTCGGCGGTCGACGCGATCGCCCGCCACTCGCTCACGCGGGAGATGCTCGAGTTCCTCGCCGCCTGCGTCCGGGCCCGGCTCAACATCGTCGTCGCCGGCGGCACCGGGGCGGGGAAGTCGACGATGCTCAACATGCTCTCCGCCTTCATCGCGCCGGACGAGCGGATCGCGACGATCGAAGACGCCGCCGAACTCAAGCTCCAGCAGCCGCACGTCGCCCGGATGGAGACCCGCCCCGCCAACGTCGAAGGGCAGGGAGCCGTCACGGCGCGGGACCTCGTCCGCAACGCCCTGCGGATGCGGCCCGACCGGATCGTCGTCGGGGAATGCCGCGGCGAAGAGGCATTCGACATGCTCCAGGCGATGACGACCGGCCACGACGGCAGCCTGACGACGATCCACGCCAACGGCACACGCCACGCGATCCGCCGGCTCGAGATGCTGGTCGGGATGGCGGGGTACGACCTGCCGACCTGGTTCATCCGCGAGCTGATCGGCTCCGCCGTCCAGATCGTCCTGCACTGCGTCCGGCTCCCGGGAGGACAGCGGAAGGTGATGGCGATCTCCGAGGTGACCGGCGCGGTCGGCGAGACAATCAACATGCACGACCTGTTCGTCTTCGAGCAGACGGGGGTCGACGCCGAACACCGGCCGGTGGGGCACTTCGTCGCGACGGGAATCCGCCCGCACTGCCTGGCGACGCTTCAGGGAGCCGGGTGCAAGATCGCTCCGGGATTCTTCGAGCGACGCATCCTCGAGTTCGATCGCTGCGAAACCCTGACCGGCGCCGCGCCGGGTGCCGTGAAGGCAAAGCGAGGCCTGCCATGAACCCTTACCTCATCATCGCCTCGGCGATCGGCTCGCTGGCGGCGGCGGGATGGCTCCTCTCGGACCTGATGTCCGGCTCGGACCGGCGGATCCAGGAGCGGATCCGTCGCGCCCAGCAGTCGAACGGCCAGTCGGAGACGGAGAAGTCGTCCCTCTTCCGCGACTGGAAGCTAGGGAACGAAGAGACTGCGAACTTTCTCGGCCGCTGCCGGCAGGCCGTCGAACAATCGGGGCTGCCGATCACTCTCGGCCAGCTTGCCGGAGCCTCCGCGGCGGCGGGCGTGCTCGGAGCGATGTTCGGCGGCCTGTTGACGCGGGAGCCGCTCGGAGCGATCGCGCTCGGTCTCCTGGCCCTGGCCGCCCTGCCGTGGGCGGTGACGCTCACCCGCAGGAAGCGCATCGAGACCTTCACGCGGCAGCTCCCCGAAGTGTTCGACGTCATGAGCCGGGCGGTCGCCTCGGGGCAGACGGTGGCGAGTGCCCTGCAGCTCGTCGGGGCGGAGTGCCGTCCGCCTCTCTCGCGCGAGTTCGCACTCTGCTGCGAACAGCAGAACCTCGGCCTCCCCCAGGATACGACTCTCCGCGATCTCGCCCGTCGCGTCCCGGTTCCGGAGCTCCACATCTTCGTCATCGCACTCCTCGTCCAGAGGCAGTGCGGCGGAAGCCCGGTCGAAGTGCTCAACGGGATCTCCGACATGATCCGCAAGCGGCTTCGCCTGACGAGCCGCGTGCGGGCGCTGACCGGGGAAGGACGGATGCAGGCGATCGTCCTGACGGTCCTTCCGATCGCCGCGTTTGCCTGGCTCTGGATTGCACAGCGGAGCTACATCGAGGCCCTCGTCGTCCGGCCGTGGCTCATCGCAACGGTGATCGGACTGCAGGTCGTCGGATCGGTCTGGATCCGGCAGACGATCCGCGTGGAGTACTGAACTCCGATCTCTCCACCGGTCGCCGGGCCAGCGACAGGCCATGCCGAACGAGGCCCGGCTCGAGGTTCCCTCACTTCATCGATGCGACGTCGTCCATGGACATCACCCTTCACTGGTCGCTTCCGCTTGTCTTCCTCGGCGTCACCGGACTGGTGCTCGCGCTGGCGAAGCTGATTCCCTCGCCCGACGGACGGGTCAATGACCGCATCCGGAACTTCCAGGGAATCTCCGGCGGCGACCGACTCGCGCCGCGCGAGGAGGCGAAGCCGCAATCCGCTCCCTCCCCGTGGAAGACCATTCTCATCCAGATCGCGACGTATCTGCTCCCCCGCAAGGCGGAGCAGCGGTCGCGGCTGCATCAGGACCTGATCGAGGCGGGATACTACTCCAATGCCGCCCCGATGAAGTTCCTGCTCGCCCAGGCGGCCCTCGCCGTCCTGTTCGCCGTCATCGGCCTCTGGGGCTGCCAGGTCCTGCAGATCTCGCCGACCGACAGCATGATCGCCCTCCTGATCTCGGGAGGGATCGGATACCTCGTCCCCGGCTTCTGGATCCGGCAGAGGAAGGCCCGGCGGCTGCTGATGCTCCGCCGTTCCCTCCCCGACTTCCTCGACCTGATGGTCACCTGTCTCCAGGCCGGCATGACGATCGAGGCGGCTATCCAGCGGGTCTCCCGCGAGATCGAGCCGGCGCATCCGCTGCTGGCCGGGGAGCTCGCGCGGGTTCAGCACGAGATCGAAATCGGTGCGACCCCCGACCGGGCCCTGCAGAACTTCGGCGAGCGGACCGACTGCGACACCGTCCGTTCCCTCGCGACCGTCTGTCACCAGTCGCGCAAGTTCGGAACGAAGCTCGCCAGCGCCCTCCGGACCCACTCCGATGCCCTGCGGGAGCGCCGCGAACACGATGCGGAAGAGGCCGCCCAGAAGGCGGCGGTGAAGATCCTCGTGCCGACGCTCGTCTGCCTGTTCCCCTGCATCTTCGTGATCCTCGCCGGCCCGGCAGCGATCCAGATCCTGGACGAGTTCGGGAAGACCCAGGAGACCGCGACGAGCCGTGAAGGGGGAGTGTCGTCGAACTGACAGAAGGGCCTTGTCGCGGCTGAACGGTTTGGACTCCGATCGACACAGGATCATGAACACAACCACTCAACATCGATCGATCGACCGCCGCCGTCCGGACCTGGGCTGGGGGAGGCCGCGCGCTGGCGCGGCGGCCGTCGAGATGGCGATTGTCCTGCCGGTGCTCCTGACGATCGTCTTCGCATCCCTCGACTACGGACGGGCGATCGGCGGCAAGATCGCGCTGACGAACGTGGCCCGCGTCGGGGCCGAGTACGGCGCGACGCACCGGTTCGTCGAAGACAACCGCGATGAGTGGGAGGACCGGATCCGCGAGGCCGCCACCGAGGAGGCGGCTTCGCTCCCGGGCTATTCCCCCTCGGCCCTGGCGATCGACGTCACGACGACGCACGACTCCAGCGGCGTCCTGTGTGTCGTCGTCGCGGCCGACTACGAATTCCGCACCATCGTCCCCTGGCCGGGCATGCCGCACACGCTCTCGCTCAGCCACCAGGTCGGAATGAGACAGTACCAGTAGGGGATCAGGAACCAGGGATCCGGGGCCAGGTGTCAGGAGAGGGAAGCGATGAGGCAGGTATCCATTGCACAACGACCCGGCGATCTGCGTCGCGGCGCCGTGGCGGTCGAAGGGGCGATCGTCCTGTCGATCTTCCTCGGCGTCCTCATGACGATCCTCGACCTCAGTCTTGCGGCGGCCCGGAACAACGCGCTCACCGAATGTGTGCGGCGGGCCGGCCGGCAGGCGATCGTCTGTGGTCAGCGAAGCCCCGCGAGCCAGCGGTGGGGTCCGGTCTCCTGGGAGGGAACGGCCGCCGACTCCCACCCCGTTGCCTCCGTCGTCCGACCGCTCCTCGTGGCGATGCCCCCAGAGGACGTGCAGATCCGGATGACCTGGCCGGATGGCGGAATCGAGACCGGCCACCGGGTCCGGGTCGAACTTCGTTACAGCCAGCAGCCGACCGTCCCGTTCCTCCGAGGCTCCGGACCGTGGAACCTCGTGGCGACGACGACGATGCGAGTGGTGCACTAGTGCTTTGTCACACCAAGGATTTTGGGTTGCGTCCATTAGCCGGCGGGCGCTAGCCCCCGGTTCGAACCGGACGCTAGCGCGTTCCGGCTGATCTAACGAACCCCAAATCCTGGGTGTGCCAAAACACCAGGAAGTTTTCAGCTGTCAGTCGTCAGTTTTCAGTCTCCCGTTCAGGGGATGTGTCATGACTTTTCGGCGATTGTCTTCCGATTGTCCAACTGACAGATCGCTGCAGTTCCGCCGGCCGCGCGAGGGGAAGATCCTGGTGCTGGTCGCTGTACTCATTCCGGCGCTCCTGGGGATCGCGGCGGTCGTGATCGACGGCGGCGTCCTGATGCTCATGTCGCGGAAGTACCAGCACGCGACGGACGCGGCCGCGACCGCAGCCGCCTATGACGTGGCCCTCGACATCGGTTCGCCGGCGACGACCGCCGTGCACTTCGTGCGGGACTTCAACAACCTGCCCGGCGCGACCGTGACACTCCACTCGCCGCCGACGAGCGGGACCTTTGCCGGCCGGGACGGGTATGTCGAGGTCCTGGCGGAGGAGTCGTACGCTCCGCGGTTCGCGAGGGCGGCCGGCATCGGGA
>JAEYWB010000512.1 GCA_023429275.1 Planctomycetota bacterium | reverse complement strand
ATGCCGGACCGGCAGGCGAGGAGGAGGAAGAGGGGGAGTTGGAGGGAGAGGGGGACGAAAAGCTGACTCCGGCGGGTTCTGGAACAGGCGAAAGGCCCAGCGGCGGGTTTCCCGCGGCCGGCCCCGTCCCCATGCTCTTCCACATCCGCAGGATCTCCGCGGCGTCTCCGGAGGGAACGCCCTCCAGGGCATCCTTCCAGACCTCTCTCTGCTGGGGAGACGCAGACTGCAGTTCCTCCTCGAGGAGCTTCCGGAGCTCGTCCTCCGTCTTCAATTCCGTGGAATTCGCCTCGTCAGGCTTGCTGTCCGGCGGGATCGGAAGCGCTTCGACGCGAGGAAGCGGGCTCGGCTCCTGTGGCAGCGTCGGAATGGCGGAGCCGGCGTCGTCCTTCCGAAAGGCGTCCGCAGTGATGACCGACCTCGACGCGGCGGGCTGATCGGGCTTTCCGGCCGGGTAACGTTCGAAGATCGAGCCGCTCGGGCTTCCGCCGCCCCCAGACTCATTCATGGCAATCCGCGCTCGCGGTCCCGGGAAGCCTTCCGCTCCCGGGGGGAGATCCGCCGGCAATGGAACGAGCCCGGCCGGGATCGATAGCGTGAGCCCCGGCGTCCGCGCACGGATCATGAGGTGTCCAGCGGCAAACCCCAGGGCTACGCCGAAGATCGCACCGCAGACGAAGTGACCGCGTCCCTGCGACATACCGCCTCTCGAATCCACGCCGTCTCCATCCTGAGACCAGCCAGTCGTTCGTTCCGGAGCGTACGAAATCGCTGCAAATTGAGACAAGACCAACCGGCAGCAGCTGCCGCCGGGCCTTTCCGGTTCCCCCTCGGTGTCGGGCCCGGTTCGGATCCGCGCGACGTCGTCGGGGACGCTCTTCGACGGCATTCGCTACACTGATTCGATGGCAAAGAAGAAGCATGTGAAGCCTTCGAAAGCGGCGCCGCGAAGCTCCGCCGGTACGTCGCGCCCCAAGGCGTCTCCCAGGCCGCGAGCCCGGAAATCGCCTCTCGTCCAGGACGACAAGTCGCCCAACGCAAAGGTGACAGTGGACCTGGGGATCCTGGGGCAGCTCTCCGGACCGGCCCGATCGGTCTCGCGCGAGCTCTGCCAGCTCGCCTCGGAAGAGAGCAACAAGCGGCGGACCGAACAGCTCCTGAAGCAGGCGGAGGAACTCGACCCCGGCTCCGTCCTCGTCCCTCTCCTTCGTGGAGACATGGCGGGGCGCCCCGACCTGGCCATGCGGCACTACCGCAAGGCGCTGACGCGGGCCGAGGAGAACTGGGACCAGGCCCGCCATCGCGGCGCTTCACGATTCGACGCCGACGCCGCACGCGACCTCGAAACGGCACACCGGGCCATGGCGTCGACGCTCGAAGCCCTTCGCCGTCCGACCGACGCGATTGGCCACTATGCCGCCATCCTCGAGCTCGTCCCCGGGGACGATTCGGCGATCGAGGCGCTCGCCCTCGCGCTTCTCTCGGCCGGACAGTTCGCCGAGGCCGCCGAGGTGGCCGCCCGAAGCGACCGCCCGTCTTACTTCACGAAGGCGCTCGTCGAATTCTGCCTCCGTGGAGCGACGCCGCTCGCCGCTTCGTTCCTCAAGAAGGGACACTCGGACAACCCGCACGTCATCCTGCTGCTCCTTGGTGACGAGCAGTTTGACGACGACCTGCCGGAGGATATCTCCCCCGGGTCTTCCGGCGCCGCGCAGCTCTACCTGCTGCGGTCCATGCCTCTCTGGCGGGACACTCCCGGGGCGATCACCTGGCTCCGCCAGGTCCTCGGCAAGGAACTGACGGCGCGAAAGCCGACGCTGAAGGAACGGCGTCACCAGGCGCACGGGCTCCTCAAGGAAATTGAGCAGTTCCAGCGGCTCGACACGAAGCCGTGGCGGCTCTCGGTCCGGGCCCTCCACGCCGAGAACCGGTCCCGGGGCGGAGGAGGAGGGCAGCTCGCAGTCCTCACGAATGAGCCGGGAGACAAGCTCTATCACTCGACGGTGTTCGACGAGGTCCCCAACACCGAGATGATGCTCGAACTGCTCCTCGACGCTTCCGAAGAACTCAAGAGCCGTCCTTCGGCGGTTCTCTTCGACGACCCGCGACTGCTGCGACGGATCGAAACGACGCTCGAATCGAGCGGGATCCGCGTCCGGCTCGTCGACCGCAACCGCGTCCTCGATGACTCGATCGACGACCTTCGCGAACAGGTGGTGCAGTCGCTCGACCATGGCGACCCCGTCTCCGACGAGGAGCTCGAACGGGTCCCGCAGTCGACGGATATCTGGCTCGTCGATTCCCAGCGGCTGCCGCGATGGGTCGAGAACAGGGAGAACCGCTTCGTCCGCCTGCAGTCGGTGATGGTCGTCTCGCAGTCGCTCGGGGCGATCATCTCGCAGCGGGTCGAAGCCGCCGAGGAGGATCTGCCGGAGGTGGTGTGGCAGACCGTCTCGCACGCGATGACGCATCCGTTCGTCGGTCCCGCTCAGCGCCCGGCGGAGATCCGCGTTCGGACGCACGACCTGCGGGTCTCGCTCGAGGCCCGGCTCCGGCCGCTGGGGGTGCGGTGCGTCGTCACCGACGACTTCCGGATGTTCGACGAAGCGCACGCCCACCTGGTGAAGAGCCTGGCCGAAGATTCCGACGACCAGGACGAGTATTCGCTGGTCAAGAAGGGGCACTCCCTCGAATCGATCGAGGCGCTGTACCGCGCGGCCTGCCGGTTCTACCGTGCCGCTCCGTGGAAGGCCTTTCCGGCCGAGGCTGGTGTCGAGATCTATGCCAAGGGATGGAAGAAGCCGCGCTATGCGACCGTGATCGGTCAGTCGGGGCTGCTCCAGGGC
>JAEYWB010000504.1 GCA_023429275.1 Planctomycetota bacterium | reverse complement strand
TTGGCGGGCTTGGTCTTTGTCTTCGACGCACCCCGCGACGATGTCGGCCGAGCGCCGGTGCCGTACTTGGCCATGTACTCGTCGTAGATCCAGCGGTAGGTCTTCTCCATGCCGTCGCGGAGGCGCGCGTCGGGGTCATCCTGGGGCCAAATTCGCCTTTGCGACTCAGCCTCAGGGATCCGAGTCAGTCCCGCCAGGGACGAAAGGAAGTAGCCCCCGTGCAACGGGGGGGTAAAGGTTCCGACCAATTCAGTAGTCCCGTTAGGGACGAAAGAATTCTCCCGAATCCCCTCGCGCACGCCACCGGCCTTCAACAATTCCCTCTTTCGTCCCTGACGGGACTCGCCCGGTCTGCATGCCTCTATCCCCCCGTTGCACGGGGGGCTACTTCCTTCCGTCCCTGACGGGACTTGGCCGGACCGACTGTTGGCCTGTCACTGATGGCCTGTCACTCAACGGGCGCCAGGACGAGTCCGACTCCCAGTCAACGGTTTCTGAATCGCGGTCACCCCGACGCAATCTCCGCCAGGGCGTCGGCTGCGGCGGCAATCTGCTGACGGTCGGTCCACGGACCGGGACTGAGTCGGACTGTTCCGCCCGACGCCGCTGTTCCGATCGCCTCGTGGATCCGGGGTGCGCAGTGCAGTCCCGCGCGGACCTCGATTCCGAACTCGGAGTCGAGGATCGTCGCCACGTCGCGTGAGTCCAAACCTTCGACGACCAGGCTCACGACACCCACTCGATCCTCCGGGGATCTCCCCGGGGTGCGGATATTCGGGTGCGTCCGCAGCGAGTCGATCAAAAGCCCCGTCTGTTCGACCTCGTGCTGGCGCAGGCGGTCGAGGCCCTCCTGCTCGATCCACTCCAGCGCGGCGGCCAGGCCGACGAGGCCGGGAGTGTTGTGATTGCCCGCCTCGAACTTTTCGGGACCAGCAGCGGGCTGCAGGGGAGAGTCGCTGAGCGTCCCGGTCCCCCCTTGCCGGAAGCTTTCGAGCGTCCCCGCCGCATCGGCCGACAGAATGAGAACGCCGGTCCCCAGCGGACCGCGGAGCCCCTTGTGACCGGAGCAGGCCAGAAAGTCGATCCCGTCGCGGCGGACATCGATCGGCAGATGACCGGCGGTCTGGCAGGCATCGACCAGAATCCTGGCCCCACCGGCATGCGCGATCGACGCGAACTCCGCGATCGGCTGGATCGTCCCCGTGACGTTCGAAGCATGCGAGACGGCAACGAGTCGCGTCTGCGGTCGGACGGCGCTGCGAACGTCGTCAGGCGAGACCCGCCCCTCGCTATCGCATCGGACATGCGTCACGTCGATCCCGCGCCCCCGGAGCCATTCGAGCGGTCGCAAGACAGAGTTGTGTTCAATGTCGGTCGTGACAACATGGTCCCCGGGCCGAAGGAAACCGTGCAGGACCGTATTGAGGCTGTCGGTCCCACTGAAGGTGAAGACGACATCGTCTCCCCGCGCCGCACCGAAGAACGCCGCCAGTCTCGTTCGCAACCGGCTGATCCGGCGGGACAGGTCGTCGCCCGTGCGCGTCGTCGCCCGGCCGAGCGACACGCCCTCCTCAGTCATGTATCGCGAGACCGCCTCGACGACCCCGGGGGGCTTCGGGAAGCTGGTCGCGGCGTTGTCGAGGTAGATGCGCGGCGACGATGGCGGAGCTTCGGTCATCGCAGCGATTCCAGGAAGCCGCACGCCGCATTGATGACGTCCTGGGTCTTTGCCCAGTGGATGACGTGGCCGATTCCGGGAAAGCGGATCAGTGTTCCGTCCCGCAGCTGCCGGATGACCGCTGCCGCATCGTCATCAGGGAGCATTCCTCCCGCTTTCACGTCCCCCTGAAGGAGGAGCGTAGGGCACGAGACCCGGCCAAGAATCTCCACCTGGTCGTATCCTTCGAGCCAGTTCCGGTCGACCACGTCGGCCAGCGCGCGAGGATCCAGTTGCCTGAGGCTCGCGGCGGTGAACCGCAGCGAAACGCCGTCGCGGATGTCTCCGAGCCGGAATGTGTTGGGGCTGCCGGCAACGCCCATGCGGATCTCGGAAACCTGACGCGCCACCTCTTCGACCGAAGCGGTCGCCCCCGCAAAGCGTGACAGGTCCCGGAAATAGCCCAGGAGCGGAGTCGTGGCGATCCGCTCCCCCATGACATCGAACGGGGGATCCTCGAGGATGATGCTGCGGACATTCGGAAGCCGCGACGCACAGCCGGCCGCAACCATCGAGCCGAGTGAATGTCCGTAGAGTGAGACGTCTCCCGGGAAATGCGTTCGCAGGAACTCTTCCGCCCAGCGGACGTAGTCGATGACGAGATACGACCCGTCAACCCGATCCGAGCGTCCGTGCCCCGGAAAGTCGACGGCGAAGACCTGCCAGCGGGGGAGGAGGGACGCCAGCAACGGGAGGAACGTCTGCCAGCGGCGCGTCACGCCGTGAAAGAAAACGAGCGGCGGACCGTTCCGGGGGCCGACGGCGACGTTGAGCCGCAGTCCGCTGATGGAGTAGGGAAGTTCTTCCAATTGAACCGACATCATGACGAATTCTATCCAGTCGTCTCAGTCACGCCTTCGCGCGGGCACCACGTCGCCGCCTGGTCAGTGCGGACGGAACTTCCGATGTTGACCCAAGATCGCCTGATCTCCAAGTGTCCGACGGAGAAACGTTCCGGCGGCGTCTCTCCCGGTCCTCGCCACTCCGCGCGGAGTGTGGCGCGGGCGGGCCAGCCGGTCGCGAAACGCCTCATCGATACGAGGCCGGAGTGAGTCTCCTGATCGAGCGGATCTTGCCGACGCCAGCGCCTCCCCGATCGGGCCGTCTGGCACAGCCGGACTTGCCGGAACAGAATCGGAACGGATTTCAAATCCGGCCGCTCCGTGCCCGGACACGACAGACCGTACAATTTCTGTCGAAGCGGCAGCCCTCTACTGGGAGGTCTACGCTTCGTCTCACAGAGGCGCGAACCATGTCACGTAGTCCCCGCCACTCGTCCCGTCATTCTCACGGAGACCGCGAGCCCTCTCTTCCGCAGCATGATCGCAAGACACTCCAGATGTGCGGCGAGGTCCGCCGCGCTCTCGACCTGGTCATGACCGGCGAATGCGATGACGACGTCCTGCGCGGACTCTACGTCCAGAGCGTCACGCCGGCTCCCGACGCGGCACACCTTCTGGTCACAGTTTCACCTCTCGATCCGCGGGACCCGACGCCGCCGCACACGATCCTTCAGCATCTGCAGATCTTCACGGGCCGGCTCCGGACCGCCGTCGCCGAAACGATCAACCGCCGCCGCGCTCCGGACCTGATGTTCAACATCGTCGTGCCGGACGCAACGTAACCGCGTCGTCGGAGGACACCCGTTCGATGGCTCAATGCGATGGAGCTGCGCAGCGCGAGGACACGATCACATCCGGGGGTGTCGCTCCGCTCAAGCGCCGCGAATGGCTGACAACCGATCCGGGCCATTCTTACCGGCGCCGCCAGCAACACCCGTTGAGTCCGCGAGACCTCCTGCGTTTCGCGCCATCGACTCTGCACATCGGGCAGGCTTTGCCGGTCGTCAGGCCGTCCCGTTGAGCTTGGGCAAGCTGCGGAGTCTTTAAGGCCGGCTCTCTGACTCCGGGCGGTTTCGCCATCGCAATTCCATTCCCTCCGCGGCCTCGCTTGCAACACTGATAGCGGGAATTGCAAACGTGGCAGCTGACCAGGGCGGGCAGAATCAGTGAGTGTGTTCGGCCGTGCGCCACCACGGTGATCTTATTGGATTTCTCCTTGCTCACGGACGCGACACCCCTCTTGTAATCAGTGCAGGGAACGTCCTGCAACGCCCTGTGCGGTTATGGAAGTTTCTACTCGGCCCCGGCGTCCGGCAGGCTTTGCCGAACAATCTTAAACAATTACTACTCCACAACATGCGAAAATTCGACCGCGTGGAAAAACTTTTGGCACGGCCACTGCATAGGGATCTTTTCATCAACGAGATCAGAGTGACACAAACAACAACACGAGTCACTCGAACTTCGACACACTCAAGACGGAAATCCAAGGAACAGGAGACACGACCATGTTGGTTCTCACCCGCAAGCAGGCCGAAATGATCCGGATCGGCGAAAACATCGTTGTCAAAGTGATCGCTACCGGGCGCGGCAAAGTGAAGATCGGAATCGAAGCCCCGAACGACGTTCGCGTCATGCGAGCCGAGCTCGATGAAAAGCTGATTCCGGTTCCCCATCTCGCCCGGACCGCAAGTTAAGCACTGAAGGAAACATGATCGACTGAAGACGCTCAACCACGGCTGCGACAAGACATCCCCCTCTTTCCACTGGAATAGGATTCCTGCCATGACTCACCGCCTCCCCCTTCACTCGACAAGTTGGTTCCTCATCTCCTGCTTCGTTGCGATCTGCCTGATCACCGCCCCGGCGGCCCAGGGGGTCGAGCCCCGAACTTTCGACACTGACGACTTCGCCCCCCGGTCCCTTCTGCTGAAGGAGACCTCTTTTGAACCCTCCGGCCGACTCGTCTCGGTGGAAGATCCGCCGGATATGGTGAAGACCGCAATCGTTCCCGGCTCGGCCAATGGCCAGGCGGCGAGCGGCGGCGGGTACAACCCGGTCACCCCGTGGAACGGCGGCAACGGCGGTTTCACCTCGCCCGCCCCGATGAATCCCGGCTACGGATCGACGGTCCCGCAGGGGGGCTTCGGCAACCCTGGCTACGGCCCCGCGAACAACGGCGGCTACGGCCCCGCGTACAACGGGAACTACGGTCCGGCTGCCCCTTACGGCGGATACCAGCCGCAGCCTTACCAGCCGGCCAAGCCGAGCGATGAAGAGCTCCACGATGCCAAGGTGACCGCCCGGTACCAGGACTCGACCTACCTCGGGTTCCTCTCCCGGACGAACATGAGCCAGATCACTTCGATCTATATCGAAGCCTCGAACCTTATCGACACCCGCCACGTCAGCCCGACCTCGTACGAAGTCCGCACGCAGACCGCCCTTCGCGGACTGATGGGCGCCCTCAACAATCGGGCGTTCCAGCAGGCGAGCGGTGCCGCCCCGCGGGCCGACCAGCTCCAGGCGTTCCAGAACGATCTGTCGCAGGTCATGAACTCGCAGGGTCCGCGGACCGCGAACGAAGCGGTCGGTGTGATGCAGTGGGTCGCCGCCATGGGAAGCCAGCGGCTCGGCCTCCGCCAGGAAGTGGTCGCGATGGAGTTCCTCAACGAGACCCTCGACTCGCTCGACAAGTACTCCTCCTTCATGCCCAACAAGTCGAGTGCCGCCCTCGAGACCGAGCACCAGACCGCCGCTCTCGAAGAGAGCATCGTCGGGATCGGCGTCGAACTGAAGACCCACGAGCAGGGTGCCCTGATCATGGGAGTGATCGAAGGTAGCCCGAGTGCCGAAGTCGGCCTGAAGAAGGGAGACATCCTGGTCTCGATCAACGGTCAGGAACTCGCCGGCATGCCCCTCTCCGGAGTGGCGGACCGGATCACCGGACGCAGCGGAACGACGGTGACGATCAACATCCGCCGCAACGGTCAGCGGTTCGCCGCGACCCTCGCCCGCCGGGCGGTCTATGTCAGCAGCGTCTCGGGAGTGCAGATGGTGGAAGGGAGCCGGACCGGCTACATCCGCCTCAAGCAGTTCTCCGAGTCCTCCACGAAAGACCTCGAAGCGGCGATGATGAAGCTGCACAACGGCGGAATGCAGTCGCTGATCCTCGACCTCCGGGGCAACCCGGGGGGGCTGCTGACGCAGTCGATCACGGTGTCTGACCTGTTCCTCACCCAGGGGACGATCGTCTCGACCCGGGGCCGGACGGAATCGGACAACAGCTCGGAAGTGGCGAAGTTCGATCGGACCTGGAGCACGCCGCTGGTCGTCCTGGTCGACGACAACAGTGCAAGTGCCAGCGAGATCTTCGCGGCGGCCATCCAGGACAACAAACGCGGAGTCCTGGTCGGACGGAAGTCGTACGGCAAGGGAACGGTTCAGACCCACTTCCCGATGAAGTCGGCCAACGCCAACCTCAAGCTGACGACCGCCAAGTTCTACGCTCCGAGCGGACGGGAAATGTCGGGGCAGGGTGTGACCCCCGAGTACGTCGTGAACCAGTCGAACGCCGACCTCGCCAACACCCTGACGGAAGATGCGGACGTGATCGCCGCCCTCCAGGTGATCCAGTCGGGTGTCCCGACGCAGCTCGCCCAGGGACGCCCGGTCCAGCAGTACGGCAACCAGCCCTACGGGACTCAGCCGTATGGAGCCCAGCCTTACGGCAACCCGCCAGCGGCTGGCAGGGTGCCGGGCCTTGCGAGCTATCCGCAGCTGTTCGATTCGAACTTCAGCGGAAACCTGCTCGGAACCGGTCGGTAACGAATGACGCGGAACACGGACGGGGCAGAGAACAACGCCCGCCTCGGGAGTCATCCCGGGGCGGGCGTTTGTGTTTTCTGCTCGCTTCAAGCCGACAACTCTCCGGCCGCCATCTCCAGCGGGACTGCTCTGCTGTATCGCTTCGGCGGCGGACCATCTCTTGTTGAGAATGAGCTTCCCGTTTCGCGTCGCGCGGAGGCGGTACTGCTGCCCACGGTATTCGATGACGACCTCGCGCTGCCCGGATGCCATCGACTCAAACGCGACGACCGGAGGCTCTCCGGAGGTCGGTTCTGTGAGGTTTCCAGGGGGCCTTTCGGCCTGGGGCTCGTCGTTTGAAGACATGCCAATTGCCATCTACGCCAACAGCGGACTGCCGAATCAGAAAGCCGGCCTGGCTGGTGCGGGCTCGGCCACCGGAGACGGGGCCGAGAGCTGCACGTGGCTGGGAGCGAGGCGACTTTACTGAGACTGAGTCTCAACAGCAAGAGGTGCGGGGGACTTTTTCTGAGCTCACTGGGAGATCCTCAAGTAATGAAGGGAATCTGGTGAAATGAGCCCCTCTGAGTTGCGGTCGGAGCAAGACACGATATTCTATTGAGACTGAATCTCAGTTCTTCATCCGCAGCCAGCCAGCGACCTCATTAGCGAGCCCCCGACGCGCTCGCCTGAAGCCAGCCACGCTCGGATGTGCCAGCCTTCCGCAAGTTGCGGAGGGATCTTGTCGCATCCTGTGTGGAGTCTTCGTGTATGCGTCTGTCGATTCGGACTTCGCTTCCTCACCATCGAGGATTCACGCTTATAGAGCTCCTGGTCGTCATCGCGATCATCGCGGTGCTCGTTGCCATCCTGCTCCCCGCCGTTCAGCAGGCGCGTGAAGCCGCTCGCAGCACCCAGTGCAAGAACAATCTCAAGCAGATCGGGATTGCTCTCCATAACTACCACGAAACCCACGGAGTCTTCCCGAACGTCAACGCGAACTCCACGCTTAGTGGTGGAAGCTTTTTCGTCCTGCTGCTGCCGATGGTTGAGGCGAGCAACCTTTACCACCTGTACGACTTCAACAAGAACAACGACCACGCGGACAACGTCACCGCTGTCACATCGAAGCGAATTCCGACGTACGTGTGCCCCTCGGCCGTATTTCCCCGCCCGATCCCGTCCTGCGATCAGGACAAGGGGCGCGCTCCTGGAACCTATTCGGCCTCTGTCGGTTCGGTCGCCTATCCGCCTTACCCGACAGGAACGCCGGCCGTTCTGAATGGCGGGCTTGTTTATTCGGATGCGGCGACGCCAACGACAAACCTGCGAGACTTCACCGATGGGTCGACGACCACACTCATGGTCGGAGAGTCGGCCTACAACCTTCCCGACTATAAGTACAGTACGTCACCGGCGACGGAGTCCAGGTGCACCGGTCAGTCTCGGTACTCCTTCACCTTGTGGGCAAACCCCTACCCGACGTCGACGGGCTTCAGCACCGCTTACCGCTTCAACCCGAAGGACATTGCCGGGGACGGAAACTGGGACGCGAACTGGGTTGGCTCGTTCCGCAGCGATCACGTCGGCCTCGTGAACTTCGTGATGGGAGACGGCTCGGTCCACGGCATCTCGGAGAATATTGACGACAACACCCTCGACGCCCTGGCGACGCGAAATGGGAGAGAACTGATCGGTGAGTTTTAGGTGACTGCAGCCTGCGCATCACGAAGACTCGACTGCATTTCATCCTGTTCCGGAGAGAGGGCAGCAATGATCGGGAACGGCGGGAGCAGCCGCTTCACCGCGGCCTCGCTAATGTCAATGCTGTCGCTATGCCTGATATTCGGATGCGGCAGCGACAGCACCCCTCGCGTTCAAGCCGCAGGGACGGTGACGGTTGATGGAGCGCCACTTCCGAAGGGGCGAATTGTCCTGACTCCCGAAACGGGAAATGTCGCTCTGATCGCCACCGCCCAGATCAAGTCGGGACGATTCGAGATGCCGGCCCGCTTCGGACCGGTTCCAGGTATCCAGCGAGTCGAGATCGTCTCGACGGACGACGGCGGCTATGCGCCGGACGACGAAGACGCCATGAAGCGCTGGATCGCGGAAGGGCGAAAGCCCATCAAGATCATCAAGATCCCTCCCAAGTATCGTGGCGATAGCGTCCTGAAAGCGACAGTCACCGCAGACGGCCCCAACCAGCTCACGTTCGATCTGGTTTCGGACCCCGATGTCAGCAAGGCTCGATAGCAGTCCTACCCTACGACTCTTTTCTCAGTTCCAGCGAGTTTCCAATATGAAACGATGGTTCCAAGCCGCTGCCCTGGCCGCCTGCCTGATGGTGCCGGTGTCGACCGTTCAGGCCCACTTCATCTTCCTGCTGACGAAGGCGGATTCCGCCGGCCAGGCGATCCACGTCTACTTCTCGGAAGAAGCTGCACCGGACAATCCCGCCCTTCTGGACCGGCTCGCCGGCCTGGAAGTCTGGCAGTACACCCCCGGCAAGGAGCCGAAGAAGGTTGACGTCGCGAAGGGGACGGAATCCCTCACCGGCAAGCTGGACGCCGCCGCCAAGGACAGCGTCTTCATCTCGAAGCGCGACCTCGGCGTCATGGAGCGAGGGGACGTCCGCTTCGCCCTGAAGTACTACGCCAAGACCGGCCCCGCCTCGCCGAATCATCCGGCCTGGAAGATCGACACGTCGAAGGAGCTCAAGCTCGACGTCATCCCGACCATCACCGACAGCGACGTGCAGCTGAAGGTCCTCCTCGACGGCAAGCCGGTTGAAGGAGCGGAGGTCGCGGCCGACGGCCCTAAGCTCGGCATCAAGGACCTGACGAACGCGGAAGGGGTCGTGAAGTTCAAGAACAACGGCCCGGGCGTCTACTCGTTCCGCGCCAAGGTCGTCGACAAGACGCCGGGCGAAACGAACGGGAAGAAGTATCCGGAACTGCGGCACTACACGACGGTCGCCTTCACGATCCCGGGGGGGAGCGGCGCCCCGGCCGAGGCGAAGCCGGCGACCGCCGCCGTGAAGCACCTGACGAAGCTTCCGCACGCCATCACGAGCTTCGGCGGCGCCGTCCTCAACGGCGACCTCTACGTCTATGGCGGGAACATGGCGGGGGCTCACTCCTACGCTCGTGACCAGCAGGGAAAGACGCTGCAGAAGCTCTCCCTCAAGGGGGGCGAGTGGACCAATGTCATCGAAGGGCCGGGCCTGCAGGGACTCGCCCTCGTGCCGCACGGCGGCAAGCTTTACCGCATCGGCGGCTTCACCGCGAAGAACGCCGAAGGGGAAGACAAGGATCTCTGGTCGCAGGCGGACGTCGCCGCGTTCGATCCCGCGAAGAAGGAATGGATCCCGATGCCGCCGCTGCCCGAGCCCCGATCGTCGCACGACGCCGCGGTGATCGGTGATACGGTGTATGTCGTTGGCGGCTGGAAGCTCCAGGGCCAGGCCCCGAGCGAGTGGCACAACACCGCCTGGAAGATGGACCTCTCTTCCTCGCAGCCGACCTGGCAGCCGATCGCGAACCCTCCGGTGACCCGCCGGGCCCTCGCCGCCGCCGCCCACAACGGCAAGCTCTACATCATCGGCGGGATGCTCGAAAAGGGTGGTCCGACGACGACCTGCTCGGTCTATGACCCGAAGACGAACCTCTGGAGTGAAGCGCCGAGCATCAGCGGCGAGGGGATGAACGGCTTCGGAGCCTCGGCCTTCGCGACCGGGGGCGACCTGTACGTCAGCACGCATCACGGCCAGCTCCAGCGGCTCAACGCCGACGGGACCGCCTGGCAGATCGTGAAGCAGCTGCCGACCGACCGGTTCTTCCATCGGATGCTGCCCGTCGACGACGAGAACTTCGTGATCGTCGGCGGCGCGAGCATGACCGCGGGGGGCAAGTACGAAGAAGTCGAAGTGATTCACGTCGACTGAAGTAGTCTCCACGTGCAGGGCTCGCCGGTATGGCGCCGGCGGGCCCTGTTTTCACGAGGTGAGAGGTGAGAGCTTAGAGGTTAGAGAGAATGTGGCATGGCGTCTTTCTCTAACCTCTAACCTCTCGCCTCTAACCTCTCACCA
>JAEYWB010000495.1 GCA_023429275.1 Planctomycetota bacterium | reverse complement strand
ACCCACCGCCGCCGCCCCCACGGGGCCGGTCTTCACGGGGGCGGGCCTCGTTCACGACGAGGGCGCGGCCTTCAAAGTCCGCTCCGTTCATCGCCTCGATCGCCCCCTCCGCGCCCTCTTCCATCTCAACGAACGCAAATCCTCGCGACTGTCCAGTTTCCCGATCCTTCACAACATCCACCGAGACCACCGTCCCGTGCTGTTCGAAGGCTGCCCTCAGATCATCCGCCGTGGTGCGGAAAGGCAGATTTCCCACGTAAAGCTTCTTACTCATCATCTTCCTGCGCGGAGGCGCCATGCAAAAAAGCGTCTCGATGTGGCAAGCCCCCTGGGCTCGCAATGACACACCAAGCTATAGCCCTGGTTCGGCCGACCATTCACCCCTGAAGAAATCTTCGCAGTCACTGCGGGTAGCATTCGTTGATCAGTGCGACTGTTCTGGAGGCTCGACTGCGTTGCCGTTGCGAGCGGCCGAAAGGTACTGGGCGACCGGAGATAATTCCGAAGACTGGAACCAGGACCAGGAGGCCGGCAATGACAACCCCGCCGAGGGGACTCGGCCACGATGGGTCGGCGAAATATACACGTCGCCTTGCAAAGTGGAATAGCTCACTTCGCGAATTCCGGTTAGCGCGCAACGCAAGACACGAGCTATCAGCGTGCTGTTGCCCCCTTCCGGGAGAGCCCCTCGAACCCCGACCACCGGCGTCCGAAGATTGTCACCGAGTCAGAACGGCCGTCACCGGAAAATGGTCCGACGGCGTCCTCCCGTCCCGCGAGGTCCGATCGATCGCGGACTCCTCCACCTTCCAGTCGCGCGACGCGCCAATCCAGTCGATCCGGGCGCCACGAACCGAGCTCGCCTTGAACCCGGTGAATGTCCCCTCCTCCTCGGTCCGGTCGGGGTGTGCCAGACGAAAGACATCGCGGACCGGGCTCGGCATCGCCGCGTTCTCCTCAAAGAGCGCGCGGTACGGTTCGCTCTCTTCACCCGCGTTGAAGTCGCCGGTCAGAATCAGCGACGAGCCTTCCTGCTCGGCCGCGAGCCGGCGGCGGATCAGCCGGGCCGACTCGAGCCGCGCCACCTTTCCCATGTGATCGAAGTGCGTGTTGAAGGACACGATCGGACGGTTCCCCGGCTGCTTCCGGTCGCGAAGCTTGACCCAGGTGACCATCCGCGGAAGGGAGCTGTCCCAGCTCTTGCTCCCGACGACCTCGGGGTTTTCACTGAGCCAGAAGTGGCCTCCGTCGAGCTTCTCAAAGCGGTCCCGCCGGAAGTAGAGGGCCATCATCTCCCCGCCCTCCTTCCCGTCCGTCCGTCCGACACCGAGAACGTCGAAGTCCGGCAACGCCTTGGCGAGATAGTCCCGCTGAAACCCGAGCGTCTCCTGCGTGCCAAGAAGGTCGGGGTGAAAGGCCTTGATCGTTTCGACGACGAAGTCCCGGCGCCGATCCCAATGGTTGTCGCCATCCCGGGCGGTGCCGAAGCGGATATTGAAGCTCATGACCCGTACGGGCGCAGCGGGCTCAGCGGCGGATGCGGCCCTGGAGAACGCAAGTGCCGCGACGACGATGATCAGCAGGTGGCGAAAGATCATAAGGAGCGCGGGGCCGGCAGGACGGAAACGGGTGAGGAGGGCAGGAACACTCTCCGGTCCCGGCTCCGGTTTCACAACCGAACGCGAGGTCCGCTTTCGCTTCCCACCCGGCGTTCTGACTCGGGGTACCGGGAAGGGAGAAATCGACACGCCAGGAGGTCGATTTCGGAATTCGCTCCGGACCGTTCTGCATACGATTCTTCCGTCCCCGGTTTGGCAACTTCCGCGATACACCGGCGATGGAGGTGAACGAGTCGAATGAAACGATTGATCCTGGTCATTGCAGCCGTCCTCTACATCCTGTGGCCGCTGGACATCGTTCCGGACGTCGTGCCGATCGCCGGGTGGGCCGACGACCTTGTCGTCCTTCTGCTCGCGCTGAACCAGGCTCGCGGCATGCTTCGCGGGCAGAGTTCAGACAAGGCGACTTCCCGCACCGGACGAGGTCCCGTCGTCAACGTCACTCCGACGCGGTAACCTCGTCCGTTGCTGGTCCTGACTGCCGGAGATGCTCGTGCTTGCTGTAGATCGGCCATCACCGCTTGTCGTTGCGGCGTTTGTGGCCGGAGCGGCCCTCCTGACCTGGCTGCTGGCGAGAGTCGTCGGATGGCTGGTGCGTGATGTCCTTCACCTGAGATTCGGCTTCCCGGCGCCGTATCTCCCTGACCCGAAGCTGGATCGACGGCAATTTCGTTGGACCTATCTCCTGACGAGCGGCATTGGCTCGCTCGTTACGAATAACCTCTACGCGTCCGCAACCGACGAGGGACTGGCGTTCGAGATCCGTACCCTGGGCGTCCCCTTTATGCACCCCGTGCTGATCCCCTGGCGAGCACTGCGGCGTGCGGCAGAGGGGCACGGCATCCTGGTCGTGGACTCAACCGGAAAGACTCTGGTCCTACTCACGCCTGGATGGTTCGAGAAGGCATGGCTTCGAAGGCTCGAGAGTAGCGATCGCACTGCATGACGGCCGGCAGATGAGGTCGCCATCGATCAGGTCATCAGGTCATCGGCCCGTGTCGATCACAGCCCAGCGTGGGCGAAAGAAAAAGCGCGGCAAGGTCCCCTCAAAGCTCCCAGCTTTCCTTGCC
>JAEYWB010000865.1 GCA_023429275.1 Planctomycetota bacterium | reverse complement strand
CGGGCCATCCGCACAAAGCACTGCGACTGCTACGAGACGGGCCTCTCGCAGATCCGCCGCCACCGCGAAGACTACGAGAAGGCTCAGACGCAACGGGCCAAGGATTCGTCGAGCCTGACGAGGTCGTAAAGGTAAGGGCAAGGCAAGTATCAGGTATCAAGTGTCAGGAGGCCGGTGCGCCATGAGTGGGCCACCCGAAACCTGATACTTGATACTTCCTCCCTCTACGCCCCCGTCGCCTGCGCCACCGGCACTCCCATCGGGATCGCTTCGGCTCCCGGCTTGCGGAAGAACGCTCCCATCGCATCGCTCGGTGGAAAGAGGTAGCCGAAGACCGCGAAGAACAGCAGCGTGGGCGAGAGCAGGACCTTTCCCACCTGCGGCGGGTCGGTCAGCGCGTCCAGCACGTGTCCCGACTTTCCGACGTACTCGATCATGAAGCGGTTGTTGACCGCAGGAAACGGAGTATCGGCGACCCAGCGATGATGCAGGTCGACGAGCTCGAGCCCCGCCTGGTGTCCCATGTCGAGCAGGACTTCTTCCGAAAGAATGTGGCGGTGGTAGGGCTGATGCAGCGACAGCATCCAGGGCTTCTGCAGGTCGATGCCGTCCGCGCGAGGGGTTCCGACGAACAGCAGCCCCCCCGGCACCAGCAGGTCAACCAGCCGGGCGAAGAACTCGCGCGGCCGGTCATCATGTTCGATGACATCGAACGAGGTCACGACCTCGAACCGCCGGCTCAGGACGCTTGCGTCCGAGAACTTTCGGGCGAACGGGTCGTATCCGTACGCGTCATACCCCCGCTGGCGGAGAAACTGGACGAACAGGCCGTTGGCGCCGCAGCCGTAGTCGAGGATCCGATCGCTTTTCCGCAGTCCGCGTCGCCGGAGCATGCCGAGCCGGTTCCCGAGGATGCACCACTGGAAGTAATCGAGCTTCTGCGACTCCAGCAGGTAACGGCTGTAGTAGTGGTCGAGGTCCGCCGCCTCCTTACAGTGGAGCGAGCGGCAATGGGAACACCGCCAGACGGTAAACCGGTCCGCGGAAAAGGCCCGAACGTTCGAGGGGACCGACTGCTTCTCCGGGGCGTCGGAGAAATGCCCCGGCTGGTCACAAAGATTGCAGGTCAGGCATTCGTTCGAAGCAGCCATGTCACTCGTTCGCGTGCGACAGCGGGCCCTGGGTGCAAGACGACTCCGCTCCAACGCCCATGAAGCTAACGAGACCTCCGGTCGGAATCCCAGTCGATTCTACGGGGTCCTGTCAGAATTGCTGCGCCCCGGCGGAAAAGTCATTCCCTCTCGAATGCCTTCGACGGAGATCTCGCCACTCGCCGGCCGGGCGGTGGTTTGACAGGCATCGGGCCGGTACAATCGCGGCGTCCCTTCATGGCGGCGCGACTCCCCCCTCAGCCGCGCCGCTTCGACAGTGCGAACGCTCGATCTCGCACGTATGAACCCCGTGGCGTCGATTCGATGTTTGGTCATCTCATACCGTGCTCGGGAGGGGAAACCCTCACGCTCAATCGGACCCGCATGTTCCTCGGCCGCACTGTGGGGGCCGCCCCGGCCGGGCCACTCAATGCGGAAACCGCCCTCTGCCAGCTCGAGCTGCACGACGGCTGGTGGCACATGGAAGACCTGCGAGCCCCGAACGGCATCCAGGTCAACGGACGGACCTGCAAGCGTGAGCGCCTGCAGCCGGGCGACGAGATCGCCATCGGGCGGCATCGATTCCGGATTTCGTACGAGACGCCGAAGTTCGGCGCGAAGAACAAGCCGGCCTCCGTCTCCCGGCCCCTCTCCACTGTCGTTTCGTCGTCTTCCTCCGCCGGTCCGGCAGCGCCCCCGTCCGGAAGCATGAAGCCGGCCCGCTCGATGCCACCGGGAATCCTCGGCCGGCTCATTCCACTCGGCGGCGGCGTCGACTTCATCCTGTCGAAGCCATCAATGACATTCGGCCGAAGCTCCTCCTGCGACCTCGTTCTCGCGAGCTCCAAGGTGTCGTCGCGGCACGGGCAGTTCCAGTTCGTCGATGGCTACTGGCGGGTCCGGGACCTCGGCAGCACCAACGGCATCTCCGTGGATGGGGTCAAGTGCGAAGAAGCCTGGGTCTACCCGGAGAGCCAGATCGCCCTCGCCGATTGCCGCTTCCAGATTGAATACATTCCAACCGGTCCAAGGCCGCCGCAGGACATGGTTGTCGCCCGGCCGACCGTCTCACTGCTGGAGAAACTGGGCGTCACGGCCGAGGAAGTCAGCCGGATCGTCGCCAGCCAGCCGGAGGAGGAGGAGATCGCCATGAAGAACCGGTTCGATCTCCTGAAGGATCTCAGACGCCAATAGTCACGATGGTTTGTACGATGGTGGTTGCATGCACTGAGCTGTCAGCCTTGAGCGGTTACTGACCGCTGAAATCTGACGGCTCAGCAAGCACGGGGCGGGATCGCGCGGGGGCCGCTGTGAGCGAGAGCCAGCGGAGCGATGAGGACGAGTCGGGCGAAGGGATTCGAGGCTGATTGAAAGACGGAAGGGATCGCGGGACGCGACGGCGCGGGGAGGAGTGGCTGGTCCGGAGAGCGTTAGGGCAGGTACGACGACATGATCGCCAATTCACTCAATCAAGGTGCGTGTGCAATGCCGCTCGTTCTAGTGGTCGACGATTCCCAGGTGGACAGGGTCCTTGCGGGACGGCTCCTGTCGCGGAGCGACGGCGTGACCGTGAACTTCGCGTCGAACGGGCTCGACGCCCTGAGCTCAATCCGGACCTCTCCGCCAGACCTTGTCATCTCCGACCTCCAGATGCCCGAAATGGACGGATTGGAGCTTGTCGAAGCGGTCAGGCGTGAGCATCCCGGCCTGCCCGTCATCCTGATGACCGCCCGGGGCAGCGAGACGATCGCCGTCGAGGCGCTGCGTCGGGGAGCGGCGGGGTATATCCCGAAGTCGAACCTCGCCAACCAGCTCGAAGAGACGGTCCAGAGTGTCCTCGAGGCGATCCAGGCCGACCGCGGACACAGCCGCGTCATGCACGCCCTGTCGCGAATCGAATGCAGCTTCCTTCTCCGCAACGATCCGGAGCTGATTCCCGATCTCGTCGGACACGTCCAGGAGACGCTCCGCTGCATGCCGCTGGGGGATGAGTCCGAGCGGCTCCGGGTCGGCCGGGCGATCGGGCAGGCGCTCTGGATCGCGCACGAGCATGGAAACCTCGAGCTGCCGATGGACGGCTCCGCTTCCGACTCGGACATCGACCAGTTGAGCGCGACGCGTCGAAGCAGCCTCCCCTGGTCGGAACGTCGCATCGAAGTCCAGCTCTCGATTTCGCCGGATGCCGCAATCGTCACGATCCACCACGAGGGCCCGCCGATCCGGCTCCGCGATCTCCCGAAGAACCTGGAGGAGGAAGCGGTGGAGAAGCATCGTTTGAGCCGGTTCCTCCTCCTGCGGGCGGTGATGGACGAGGTGGATTTCCAGGAAACCCGGCCCACCATTGTGCTGAAGAAGCGCCCCTGCGTGGCCGCGACGCATGACGAGATGGAGCTGGAGTAGGGGCCAACTGCCAGCCATTAGCGCGTCCACGTCCACAGGATTGCCATGATCAGCCGGAACGCGCCAGCGTCCGGTTCCCGTCGATAGCCGGCGCCTGGCGGTTGCAGATTCCACAAAGTGACCTGACAGTGGCCCGGTCCCATGACGGCAATCGGCACCTTCCGCGTCGCCTGCTTTCTCCTGATGGCCTTCCCGATGTTCTTCTCGAAGACCTCCGTCCAGGGCGCAGACCGGATCAAGAGCGACGAGCGGATCATCTTCTTCCCCGCCGTCGGCGTGGAAGATCCGAACACCAGCCGCTGGACGGCCGAGATCCACGGCTGGGTCTACGAGCCGGAGACGGACGATGTCACCCGCCTCGCGATGCTCGCCACGCTCGAGGGGCTCATCGATCCGAAGGGGACGTGGTCCGATGACGTCGATCGGCGACTGACCGGGCGAGCACGCCTGTTCGTCGTCGATAACGAACGGGGAAAACGGGTCGGGATCCGGATCGCGGGCGAGAGGGAAACGCTCCTCCCCTCTGCCGTAGACGGTCATTTCTTTGGCACCGTCGACCTGACGCCGGAGCGGGTCAAAGCTCACGCCACGCGCGGCCTGATTGCCTACTCCGCCGAGAACACCGGAGAGGCCGTGTATGAGGGGGCGATCCGACTCCTCCCGGCCACCGGTCTGACGGTCATCAGCGATATCGACGACACGATCAAGGTGGGCGAGGTCCTCGACAGGCGGCGTCTCATGGCGCGGACCTTCCTCGAAGAGTACGAAGCGGTCCCCGGAATGGCCGAGCTTTATCGAAAGTTCGAGGAGCGGGGAGCGGCGTTTCACTACATCTCGGCCTCCCCCTGGCAGGTCTTCCCGTCGCTGGAGGCATTCCGGTCCAGCGAAAAGTTTCCCGCCGGGATGTGGTCTCTCAAACGCGTGCGGCTCAAGGACGAAAGCCTCCTCGAGCTGCTGGCGAGTCCGGAGGAGTACAAGATCCCGCTGATCGAAGAGGCCGTAAAGAAGTTCCCGAAACGGCAGTTCCTCCTGATCGGCGACGACGGCGAGCGCGATCCCGAAGTGTACGGCGAAATCGCCCGTCGTTATCCGGAACAGATCAAGCGGATCTGGATTCGCCAGGTGGCTCCGCGCGAGGCGGTCAACACAAGGGATTCGAAAGCCTTCCGAGACCTGCCCGCTACGCTTTGGAAGCGATTCGAGAACGCCGAAGATCTTCTGCCCGAACTCGACCATGTCGTTCCGAAGATTGTCCCCCCTGAAGAACGATGAATTGCGGACTCCGCGCTGTGTCTGCGGCCGGTCGAAAGTGGCCATCTTGCTCCGCAGGATGAGCATGCCACTTTTGACGTCCATTTGGATAACGTTGTTCCGTCACGGCTGCGTCGATCGTCCCATCACTCATCCCGCGGAGCGGGCTGGCTGCTGACCGCGCTCCCCTCGCTACAGTGTTCCGCAGTTCCCCGATAGACTGGGGGCTTCGCAATGAGGTTCAGGCAAGGCAAATGAGCGGCAGCACTTACGATTTCGACGTCGTCGTCATTGGAGCGGGTCATGCGGGCATTGAGGCCGCACTCGCCGCGGCGCGCCTGGGAGCGAAGACCGCTTTCCTGACGATGAACTGCGATACCGTCGGGCAGATGAGCTGTAACCCGGCCATCGGCGGGGTCGCCAAGGGACAGATCGTCCGGGAGATCGACGCTCTCGGCGGCGAGATGGGTCGGTGCATCGACGCCGCCGGCATCCAGTTCCGGATGCTCAACAGCGGCAAGGGCCCCGCCATGCACAGCCCAAGGGCCCAGGCGGACAAGAAGGCCTACCAGTTCCGCATGAAAGAGGTGGTCGAGAACGAACCAAACCTTCATCTGCGGCAGGAGATGGTCGAAGGTCTGGTGACGGAAGAGGCTGTAGGCCGTGGGCCGTGGGCCGTGGGCCAGGATGACAATGCCCCCCCCTCCTCTGCTCTTCCTACAGCCCACAGCCCACAGCCCACAGCCC
>JAEYWB010000463.1 GCA_023429275.1 Planctomycetota bacterium | reverse complement strand
CCGTGGAAGTATTCGTAGAACAGCACGAGGTCCTGCCAGTGGGGATCGTCGATGAAACGGTTGTTGCGCGAGTAGCAGGGCCGCTGTCGCGACTCGTTCATGAGGAACAGTTTCAGAAGCCGGCTGCGGATCTCGTTCGCCACCTCTCTCAGGTTCATGAAAACTCCCGAGCCGGTAGGGCACTCGACCCGCAGTTCGTCACCGTAGAACTGGTGATACCGCTCGAAGGCCTCGATCAGGATGTAGTTGAGCGGAAACCAGACCGGCCCTCGCCAGTTGGAGTTGCCGCCGAACATCCCGCTGTCTGATTCGCCCGGGACATACTGGACCCGCATCTCGCTCCCGTGAACGTTGAACACGAACGGGTTCTGCTCGTGGAACTTCGAGAGGGACCGGATGCCGTAGGGAGAGAGGAACTCGTTCTCGTCGAGCACGTACCGCAGGATCCGCTCGAGCTGCTGCCGCGTCGGGATCGCGAGGAGCCGCAGGCCGGCCTGCTCTTCCGATTCGCCGCTCTGCTTCTCCATGTAGGTCATGGAGTCGATCACGTCGCGGCGGTGGTCGAGGAACCACTTCATCCGTTTCTGAAAGCCGGGAAGCTTGTTGATGACCCGGTCGAACAGGACATCCACCGTGAACAGCGGCACGATGCCGACGATCGACCGGATCCGGAGCGGAATGTTCTTCCGGTCGATGTGGAGATGGTCGTAGTAGAAGCCGTCCTGCTCATCCCACAGACCTGTGCCATCGAGCGAGTTCATCGCCGCGGCGATGTTCATGTAGTGTTCGAAGAACTTCGAGGCGACATCCTCATACGCGGGGTTGCCGTCCGCCAGCTCGAAGGCGATCGAGAGCATGCTCGAGCAGTAGTACGCCATCCAGGCGGTGCCGTCTGCCTGCTCGAGGTGTCCCCCGGTCGGCAGCGGCTTCGAGCGGTCGAAGATCCCGATGTTGTCGAGCCCGAGGAAGCCGCCGGTAAAGACGTGCCTCCCCCGGACGTCCTTGCGGTTGACCCACCAGGTGAAGTTGAGCAGCAGCTTCTGGAAGCACCGGGCGAGGAACTCGCGGTCCCGTTTCCCGTTCTTTGCCGTCATCTGGTAGACCCGCCAGCAGGACCAGGCGTGAACGGGGGGATTGACGTCGCTGAAGTTCCATTCGTAAGCCGGGATCTGCCCGTTGGGGTGCATGTACCACTCGCGGAGGAACAGGATGAGCTGCTCCTTGGCGAAGTTGGGATCGATGCCGGAAAACGGGATCATGTGGAACGCGCTGTCCCACGCGGCGTACCAGGGGTATTCCCACTTGTCGGGCATCGACAGGACGTCGCGGTTGAACAGGTGCGACCAGTCCTCGTTGCGGGTCCGCTCGGACCAGTCGTGCGCGTGGACCCGTTCGGGAGCCTCCTTGAGCCAGTCGGCGACGGCGTAGTAGTAGAACTGCTTCGTCCAGAGGAGGCCCGCGTTCGCCTGTCGAAGGACGCGGCGCTCGTCTTCCGAGATTCCGGGGGGCGTCCTCTCGGCGTAGAACGCGTCGGCCTCGGCAATCCGGTCCGTGAAGACCTGCGTGAAGGTCTCGTCAAAGGCTTCGAGCAGCGGAACCTCTTCCGCCGTGAGTCGAAAACGCAGTTCGACCGACGAACCAGCCTCGATCTCCAGCTTGTAGAGGCCGGCCGCCTTCGTCCCCGCGGGCTTCGGGTTGACGGCGGTCAGCCGCCGCTGGACGACGTACTGATGGAAGGCGTCCTTGCACGAGGGAGAACTTCCTTCCTTCCCCTGGGCGCGAAGAGTGTTGGTGTCGTTCTCGGTGAACAGCCACTTCGGAAGCCTTCCCAGCGGATCCCGGTCGGCCCGCAGCACAAATCGGCCGAGTGATTCATGTTCGGCCACGATATGGTCGGACGCCCCCGCCTGAATCCGCGGCTTCCGGGTGTCGTACTCGTAGCTCCCTTTCCACGCCCAGGTGTTGCGGAACCAGAGGGAGGGGAGGACCGTGAGGGGCGCCTTCTTGTCGCCCCGGTTGTGGATCGTGACGCGGATCGCGACGTCTTCCGGCGACGCCTTGGCGTACTCGATGAAGATGTCGAAATACCGGTTGGAATCGAAGATCGCCGTATCGATCAGCTCGAACTCGCGGTCGTGGCGACCCCGCTTGGCGTTCTCGGTCCGGATCTCGTCGTAAGGGAACCGGGCCTGCGGATACTTGTAGAGGGCTTTGCAGTAGGAGTGCGTCGGGGTGGCGTCGAGGTGGAAATAGCATTCCTTGACGTCTTCGCCGTGGTTCCCCTCGGGACCGGTCACGCCGAAGAGACGTTCCTTGAGAATCGGATCGACGCCGTTCCAGAGAGCGAGGGCAAAGCAGAGCCGCCCCTGGCGGTCGCTCCATCCAAGGAGGCCGTCATCCCCCCAGCGATAGGCCCGCCAGACGGCGTCATCGTGCGTGAAGTGAGTCCAGGGGAAGGCGTTCGTCGAAAAGTCTTCGCGCACCGTCCCCCACTGGCGGTCCGCCAGATAGGTTCCCCACCGCTTCCAGTTCGCTCCCGGATCCTGATTCGCCTCTGCCGCGAGGCGGGACGCCTCGGCCGATTCCAAATTTGAGCTCAACGCAGTTCCTCATGCCCGCCTGCCGGGTTCCGAACCGAACGCGTGCGTGACGCGAAACAGGCGAATTGCGAGACAAGACTCGTCCAGGCGGGCGCGAGCGAAACACCCCTGCCGACGATTCCTTAATCAAGACATCCTAGGATATTTCCTAACCGAATGCCTTACCGATGGGGGAGTGACCGGTGGCTTCTGGCTTGCATCTCTGATCGATTCCGCGCCACGGCTCGAAGGGCACGTCGCGGATCGAGCGAGACGCATCAACATCTTCTGCGATGATGCCGCGATTCTCGCGTCCTGTTCAGAGATGGACGCTCCGCAGGACGACCTCATCGGTCGTCGCGATGGGCGCTCAGGCGCAAAGAATCCCTCATGTGCCAGGTCCTATGGCCTGGCGAGCACCGAACGGTACAGACGCTTAAACCTGGCCCTTGAACGGCTTCCCTGCGAAGCGACGGGCGTCCGATGGCGAGGTGGGGACCAGCAGCAACGCAGGGAACTCAGCCTGCGCGGCGGGCGTCCGTCCAGACCTCCCGGGTCACGGTCCCGCCGCTCCGCCGACGGCGCGGCTTGTCGAGCTGGATCCACCGATCCTCAGTCTCACGGATGAACGACCCGGCAAAGAGCTTGTAACATGCCAGGAGGAGAAACGCCCCGGCGGTCGAAGCGACGAAGCCCCAGGAGCTGATCGGCGAGATCTTGACGTCCTTCAGGAAGAAGGAGAGCGACCCGCAGCCGATCACCGCTCCGACCACTCCCATGACGAGCGTTCCGATCGCCCCACCGGGGTCGCGGCCCGGCATGATCGCCTTGGCGGTCAGGCCGACGATCGTTCCAAACCCGACCCACAGGAGGATTTCGTGCGCCCCCTTTTCGAGAGACGTCATCAGATTGGCGTCGAATGTCATCGCGCACTTCCCTCAGCGTGAAGCGGTCGCGCACGCATCCTCCGTGCGACTGTCACACAGAGATCGACCGATTCTGCCGGCAGCCCCGTCACGAATCGTTCGGAGCGGCGGGGTTTGGCTGACCGTCAAAGTTTGACAGTTCGCTCGTCAACGAAGCGGCAGCGTCCGTCCGCAAGGCTGCCGACATTGCCTGGAACCGGAGGTTGCCGGGTTCCGGTATCCAATCTGCATAAGGACGCAACCCCAGCGGCGAGCGAGTTTCCACAATGTTTGTCGGGCACGGTGGCATCCGTTCACGCGCCGCGGCAGACTGAGCGTATCTCAAAGGGGCGCGGCCGGCCTGGGCTCGACCGTTTGCAACCGATGCGAGGCCTGACGGACGGGCGGTGCATGGATTCGGGACAGCCTGTGCGACGACTCGGCCTGGGAGACCTCTGCGGGATCGCGTTCTTGCTGTTTGCCTCGCTCGCTGAGGCTGCGTCTCCGCTCCGAATCGAGATCGACGCGACGTCGTTTCAGAGCCGCACCAACGGGCCGATTCCGCTGCGACTGGTGATTCACTCGGACCACTCCAGGATCATCAAAGGGGCGCTCCGGATCGATTTTGACGTCGAAGGCCGCCACCTGGGGACCTACACCCTGGAGCCGGTCGTTCTGACGCCAGGCAAGCAGGAGACCACCCTCCTCGTCTCGCCATTTCCGCTGGACCGATTTCAATATGAAGCGAATGTCCGGTTCACGTTCCTCGGGCCGGAGGGAGCGATCCCTCAGGAGCCGTCACTCCTGAGGCTGCCAGGGTCGGCGAAGCGGACGTTCTTCGTCGGCACCGTCCTCTCGCCCGTCCGTCGGGACCGGAACGCTCCCGACGCCCGCTGGCTCGACTTCGAGAATTACGTTCCTCCCTCCCGAAGCCGCGTTGCCGAACCCGACCGTCTCCAGGCTCTCCTCGGCTGGATTGAACCGGACCGGTTTCCGGCGGACCCCAACTTCCTCACCCCCTACGACCTCATTTACATTCCGGGGCAGGATCTTGCTGCGCTGGACGAATCCCAGACCTCGGCACTCCTGGCCTGGGTCGAGGCGGGGGGGGCGGCGGTCGTGCAGATCGACGAGACCACCTCGCTCCGAGAGCACCACGTCGACCTGCTCAATGGCCTCGCCGGAAAGCCTGCCGGGCGTGAAAACGGCGCCCAACCGGGCCAGCCCCCCCGATTCGTGACGAATTCCAAGGGGAGAGTCGAACGCGGAGAGGATCCTCCGAAATTCGAATGCCACCGGTTTGTCACCGGATGGGGGCGAGGAGGCGTTCTCATCGGGCCGATGCCCCTGCCTGAAGATGTTCAGGCCGAGGAGAGCCTGCGGAGTCTCCTGGCGTGGATCTGGAGACTCTCCGGCAACGACCGATCGACCTTCGTCCCGGGAGGCCAGATCGCACGACTCCCTCGCGATGAGAGCGAACAGATGCTGCCCGGCACCTTCGCGGCCCGGGCTCCCTGGACGATTCCGGCCGAGTTCCTGTTTCCGCCCTCGATCCGGCCTGTCCCCGGATGGCTCCTGGCGACGATCCTGGCAGTGTTCGTCCTGCTGATCGGTCCCGGCGACTGGCTGCTGCTTGGTGCAATCCGGCGGCATCGCTGGACCTGGATCCTGCTCCCCCTGTTGACGCTCGGTGTCACCCGGCTCGTGATCGCGACCTCCAACCGTTACCT
>JAEYWB010000453.1 GCA_023429275.1 Planctomycetota bacterium | reverse complement strand
GAACTCGGGCTCGTTCGTGTGGCCGATGATGACCGTGTCGATATCGGTCTGGGCGAACTTCTTCGGTTTGATCTTGTGTTCCTGCGACGCCCCGAGGAGGTCGTAGAGGAACGCGACGTCGAGCTTCAGGACTTCGATGAACTCGATCATCCCGCGGTTCGCGACGTTGAACTCCCCGTCGAAGTTGAAGGCCCGCGGGTCGGACTCCGAACCGTACTGGGCGATCTTGCGGTAGTTGATGTCGCCGGTCAGCTCGGTCGAGTCCTGGTTCTTCTCGTCCTTCGGCTGGAACGTCCCGATCCCGATCCGGTCCTGCTCGGAGAAGAAGATCCGCTTCACCACGACCTGGTCGACGACCTTGGTCCAGTCGCCGGAGGCCTTCTCGAGACGTTCCTTGAAGTAATGCCGCGAGAGCGGGCAGACGTCCCCGATGATCTCGACCTGGTACTCACCGTTCGCCCGTCCCTCGTTGAGGTACGCGCAGACCTCCGCCCGGTTTGCGACCGGCACGAGCTGGAGGGGCTCGCCGTGCATCGGGTCCCAGCTGATCGTGCCATCCTCTTCCTTCCAGCCGAAGGTGTAGAGGGCCCCTTCGTCCGAACGGCTGTAGCGCTCGAGGCCCCGCTTGATGAGGCGAGCGATCGTCGACTTGGAGCTGCCGACCGGACCATGCAGCAGCAGGACGCGGCGCTCGCTGCCGTAACGGAGGGCGGCGGAGCGGAAGACGTTGACGAGCTCCATCAGGGGCTTCGTCAGCCCGTAGATGGCGTCTTCCCCGTTGTGATGGGGATCGTCGAAGAACTTGTAGCGGACGAGGTCCTTGTCGATCTTGTAGGACCCGTCGGCGATGATCATGTCATAGACGCGCTGGTACGCCGTTCGGGCGATCTTGGGGTTCACCCGGACCAGGTCGAGGTATTCGGAGAACGTCCCCTGCCAGTGCTCCTGCCGGAACTGGGTGGTGTTCTGGCGGGCGGACATCTCGGAGAGAAGCTTGGAGCCGGACATAGGGGGACCTCATCGCTCTGGATGGACGTGTGCCGCGACCTGGTGTGCGACTGAAAGGGAAGCTGCCTCCAAGGAAAAGTATCGCGCCGCGCAGCGACTACCGCAGAGCGGTCCGAACAGAAGGAACCTTCGGGAAAGAAACTGTCCGAAGGGATCGCCGACTGAGCACTGGGGGCGACCATCCTGGTCGAGCGAATACGATTCAAAGGATCAGGCAGGCTGAAGAATTATTCCCGCGAGACCCAGCCCCGACAAGACCAGTCTGCTGCCCGGTGGTGCCGGATTGACGATTCCGACTGCCGACGCCAATCGTGCGTGGGCGACACAGCGGTTCGAATTCCGGCAGATCCGTAGACGAGCCTTGTCGTAGCCCTCTCGCTCCGCGAGAGGAGCGAGGAGACCATGGACCTCAGGTGTCCAAAAGACGGTCTTCTTTTCAGCGGCGGTCTTTTTGCAGCGACGGAGGAATGACAACTCGCTCCTCTCGCGGAGCGAGAGGGCTACTATCGGGCGGAACGTCTTACGGCGTCGCCAACAGAGCGGTGCTGTTTGCGTCCTTCTTGCTCTGTGCGGCCTTCCCGCGCTTCATCGCCTCTTCGAGCCGCGAGAGGACCTGCCCCTTGGTCACGATCCCGTCAAAGACGATCGGCTGCGAGCTGTCTCCCGGCGGAAAGATCACCAGCAGGGGGACGCCGGCCGCCTTGAACTTCTCGAGCCACTTCTTGATCTCAGGACTTTCGTCCGTGAAGTCCGCCTTCATCGTGACGACCCCGTGCTTCTCGACGAAGCTTTTCGTGGATGCGACGTTGAGAGCCGTCAACTCGTTGTACTTGCAGGTGGTGCACCAGTCGGCGGTGAAGTCGACCAGCACCGGCTTCCCTTCGGCGAGATGCGAGTTCATGCGCATCTCCGACCAGTCTTCCCAGGCAAGTTCGTAGTTCGGCATGAAGCGCAGCCCCAACTGGTCCGACACTCCGTACCACGAGATCGGCAGCGCGATCGCCAGGGCCGCCAGGCGGACTCGCCACTTCTCGCCGGCGCTCGAAGCGTGGTTGTAGAGATTCCCGATCATCCACAAGCCGATCCCGATCCCCAGGAGGGCGATCAGAACGCCGGTCAGCGGCTTCGAAACCTCCGGTTTGCGGGAGGCGATCGAGTCCGGAGCGAGCGAATCGGCGCTGATGACGACCGGCATCTCCCCAGTCGACGGAGCCGGAGCCTTCGACCGCCGCTCCAGCGGCTGGATCAGGAAGACGACCGTCGCCAGCAGCAGGAACCCCGAGAACTGCTTGAACCGCACCATCCACATCCCCGGACGGGGGAGCCAGCTGATCAGCTTCGGTGCGATACCAAGGATCAGGTACGGGAGACACATCCCGAGTCCGAGGGCGGTCCAGATCGCGTAGATGACCGGCCGGGACTGGCCGACCGACCAGCCGAGCGCCGGTCCCATGAAGGGGCCGATGCAGGGAGTCGCGAGGAACGTCGCCACAACTCCGGAGATGAAGGCCCCGATCAGGCCTTCTTTTTCACTCTGAAGGCCGAAGCCGGTCGCGACACCGGGCAGGTTGAGCTCGTAAACCCCCAGCAGGCTGAGCGCCATCGCGAAGACGACGATCCCGAAGACGATCTTGAAGACGTCGCTCTGAAACAGCTGGCCCGAATTCACCGAGAAGAAGGCGGCGAGTGTCCCGAGGATCAGGAACACCATCAGGCTGCCGGCGGCGTAGGTCCAGTTCAGGGCGAAGATCCGCAGGCGGTTCTCGCCCGCCTGCTCGACGAAGCTGACGACCTTGATCCCGATGACCGGGAGGACGCAGGGCATGACGTTCAGGATGATCCCGCCGACAAACGCCAGCAGGAGATTGCTCCACAGCGTCCCGCTACCTGACGCCGACGAAACGCCGGGGACGGAAACGGGAACGGTCTCGACACTGACGGATGTGGCCGAGTAGGTCGCCTTGAACGGGAGCTTCGGAAACGGCGTGCACTGATCCTTCTTGCAGAGGAGCAGGTTGACATTCCCCGTCATCGTGACATTCGCAAGCCCCTTGGGGTCCGTCGTCTTGTACTGCTTCGAGAAGACGACTGTCCCTTCGTGCTTCTCGATGTCCGCCTGGAAGGCCTCGTCGAAGTGCAGCTTGGCCGCCGGACTTTCCGAGAAGGCTTTCTCCGCGGGGGTGAGGCCGGGGGTCTCTTCGACGGTGATCCGCGTCGGCTTCTTGTTGATCTTCGACTGCGAGTACGAGTAGTGCTCTTCGGGAATCTCGATTCTGACCTGAAGGACGACGATGTCGCTCGCCCCTTCCAGGGGATGGAGCTCGGCGGTCACGACCGGCTTGGGAGCGCTTGCGACAGGCGCTTCCGCGACGGGAGCGTCGAGATTCAGCAAACCTCCCGGGAGCGTCGGTACGGCCTCAATCTCGGGCGTCGGCCCGCTGAGGTCCATCGGCGCGTCGGGCTGAGCGGCAAAAACGGCCGATCCTATGGCCAGAACCGCGGCCGCCAGAAGCGACCAGTGACGGGAAGCAGTGCGAAATCGGCTGACCATATTCCCAACCTTGCGAGACGCCATTCTGACGCATTTGTCGGAACAGCCGTACTTTAGGCTCTTCCCGGCAGGTCTGACGAGGCCATTCCGACCTCGCTGGGACCCGCAAATCGAGTCAAGTCCAGCTTCGTCATTATCGGCACAGGAGGCATTTTGAACATGAGCGACTTCCGAAGACCAGTCGGAACTGTCAGACGTCTCTGGGACGTCCGCTCACATTCGCCAGGAAGATTCTGGCGATTTCCAAAGGTAGACGCCTCGCCCGGGGGAATCTGTGACGCGGATTACAGAATGTCCGGCCCGGTTCAGACACGGACGACAGTCCGCGAGCCGGCCGGGGTTGGCGGACTGTCGTCGGGGGCTGAGAAGCCATTTTCAGCCCCCAGGGTCTAGTGCTCGATCGGTTGCGACGGGATTCGCCACAGTGCGGGGGCTATGAAGCAACTCTCTGGCCGCATCAACAAATCGGGACGAAGGGACGAAGGGACGAGTTTCCGGGTTGTCCCTCGCGGGCACGTGCGCGGGCGCGCGTGAAAAATAGGACGGCCCCCGGAATCCCCGTCCATTCATTCAGTCGCCGCAACCACTCCGCGCGGAGTCAGGCGGAGCGGTTGCCAGTCCGGGCGGACGAGGAACGGTCGATTCGACACCGCGGGGCGCGACCGGAAAGCATCCCAAGGCCTCGATGCTGTCGCTCAATCAGCCACGACAGGAAGTGGCGACAGAGAGTACAGGGAGACTTCTGATATCTCTTTGGCAAGAAGGAGGGAACATCTCCTCAGCGGCTACGACCGGCCCGTGTACCGGTCCATCCAGGTCAGCAGGACCCGTCCGACCTTCGTGAGCGACTCCCCCGAGCAGGCGGCCGGGATGTCGTTCCGGGTATGCCAGTGGGGGTAGTCAAAGTCGATCAGGTCGCAGGTCGGAATCCTGGCGATCTGGTTCAGGGGAATATGGTCGTCGCGGACTTCGTGCCGCTTCCTCGCCACGAACTCCTTCACCTTCAGCTCGCGCGCCACCTGGAACAGGCTGTCGGTCACGTGCGGGGCATAGCGGGCACTGAACCGCTCGATGTAGATCTCGAGGTTTCGGTCCGCGACCATGTCGACGAGAACCCCCGCGACATACTTGTGAGCGGGCGGGCTATCGCGGTACCGCTGGGCGAAGTGCTCGGACCCGTGGAAGTACTTGTCGCGGGCCGTGTTGTAGATCAGCTCCTCGCCGTCGAAGAAGACGAAGTCGATGCCGAGAGGGGTCTTTCGGCCCTTCATCTGGTGGGCAAGCTCCATGAAGAGAGCGCAGCCGGACGCGCCGTCGTTCGCGCCGATGAAGGGGAGCTGCCGGTTCTGCGGCAACGGCTCCTGATCCGGGAAAGGGCGAGTGTCGTAGTGACAGGCCAGGAGAACCCGCTGGGTGCTCTCCGGATGCCAGGAGACGATGAGGTTCCGCATCCGGACGGGCCGGCCGGTGAGCGGGTGCGGAACGTCGAACTCCTGGGCCTGGACCTTCGCCCCGAACTTTTCAAAGTGTTCGCGGAGGAGCGTCTGCTGCTTCTCCATCCCTTCGGTCCCGCTGATCCGCGGACCGATCTCGCAGATCTGCTTGAGGTAGCCGAAGGCGCGGTCCGCGTCGAACTCCTCAGCCCGTCCGAAGGAGGTTGCGAGCGAAACAATTCCGATGATGCAAAGACGAAGCCACATGGTCATCCCTTCCCTTGAGAGAAGGAGTTTTGCACAGCCGCGCCGACGGGTATAGAGAAAGCGGTCATCGACATGTTCGACTGAAGCCGTCGGCGATTGGTGGTGGTTCACCTGTTCAGGGATGTGGATGCACCGCGGAGATGCCGAGGCACGGAGAATGAAGCGAACGGCGCCAGAAGAGAACGGAGAATGGAACCACAAAGAC